>JBKJUF010000707.1:0-3046 GCA_046590445.1 Kofleriaceae bacterium | reverse complement strand
TGTGGAACTGTGGGGTCACGGCCCAGCGCAGGCCGATGCCGATCTCGCCGAAGTTCTGGGTCGTGGTGTAGCCGCCATCGACTTCGGCTTGCTGCACGCCCATGCCACCGAGCACGTACGGGGCGAGCTTGTTGTAGGCGCCGATCTCGTAGACGAGCGAGACGCCCATCCGGCGATCGATGCGCTCGTTGGCCTCGTAGCTCTGCTTGCCGAGCTCGCCCTCGACGAGGAGGCCCGTGGTCAGGCGCAGGCGGCCAAGCACGCCGACGTCGCTCGACTCCTTGCGATCCTCGACCGAGACACCACCCGCGAACAGGCCGATACCAAACTTCGGCAGCTCGCGGCGCGGGGCGACGGCGACGATCGTGGTGCTCGGCGCGGCGACGGGCTCGACCGGCTAGTACGACGCGCTGTAGTAGGCGCCGTAGTACGAGGGGACCGGCTGGTAATAGTAGTAGGGACGGTGGGTCCGGTAGCGCGGGTAGTAGCCGCCGCCGACCCAGATGTGACCGCCGACCGACCAGCTCCGCGGCCGCCAGGTCGGACGCGAGTGACGCGAGTAGGTGACCGAGACACCACCGGACGGGGCGGGAACGCGCGCATGGACGCGGACGCTGCCACCACCCCCGAACCGGTAGCGACCGGCCTCGGCAGTTTCAGTCTGCGCGATGGTCGCCAGGGTCGAGAAGCCGAGGACCAGAGCGATTGCGAAGGGACGGTTCATAGAGACAAACCTTTTGAAAGAATTCGAGGCATGGCGAGCGGGCGAACTAGAGACGCCCGAGGACGCCAGACGGTTTAGTGTGCAGCCGTCGGGCCAGCAGCGCTACTCGAAGATCATGTAGCAAACGCCAGGGAACATCGCCCCTTACATCTGCAGCAGATCGCGGCAACTACATGAGGTGTGACCCGGTTTTCACGATCGGCTGGCGTTGTGGCCCCGGCGCGACAGCCTCGTAACCGCCGACCCAGCTTCTGAAGATTGGCTCAGAACAGCTCGCAACTGCGCCAACTCACAAGCATCCTTGACGTGTGGGCACGAGTGTCTCTAAAGTCACGCCGACGGAGGTCTACCTTTGAGCGACTCGAAGAAAGCCGGCAGCCGCGATATCAGTGATCTCAAGGCGCGCCTCGGCTTGAAGAAGAGTGGAGCAGCGGGCGCTCCCGCTGCGGGAACCGGAGCACGCGGGAACGGTGCGACAGGTGGCGTCGTGCCGCCGCCTGGCCTGAACCTGCCGCCTCCGCCTGGCCACCACCAGCAACCCGCGCAGCCGCAGATCCCCAACGCCGCAGATGATCCGTTCGGCGCGATGAACGCGATGGCGGTGCATCACCGCGTCGAGCGCGCTCCGGAGATGATCATCGTCAACGACGGCAGGCCCGTCGAGAACGTCGGCCATCAGTCGATGGGCGCGACGATCGCGAAGATCGCGATCCCGGCCGTGCTCGCACTCGGTATCGGCGTCGGCATCGGTCGCGTCTCGAAGGATGCGAACTTCTACAACGACGGCCTGCGGGACGCCAAGGCGATCCTCGGTGACGTCAATCAGCCGTCGACGCTCAAGGCGACCAAGCGCCTGCTGTCGGATCTCGACTCGACGCTCGACGACATGAAGACCCGGACGGGTTATCGCCCCGACGAGGCCACGACGAAGAAGCTCTCGGACCTGGTCGGCAAGCTCGACGTCAAGAGCGAGCTGGTGTTTCGCGCCAAGCAGAACGCGCTCGACGCCGGGTTGTCGGGTCAGATCCTGGCGTTCTACTCCGGCGTCGCCGAGGTACGCGGCATGCTCGACCAGCACGTCAAGGCGGCGAAGGCCGACGAGAAGATGCTGGCGACCGCGAAGCAGAAGACCGACGAGGCGAACGTCAAGGAAGGCGACAACGCCTACCTCGCTGGCCAGGCGAAGTACGCGGTGCTCGTCACCGCCCCGACCGAGACCGACAAGGACGAGTTCGGTGCCCGGATCGTCGAGATCGGTCCCGTGTTCTGTGGGGATCGGCAGTCGTCGACCGGTCGGTGCGAGGATGGCTCCCCGAGCGGCTTCGGCTTCCGCAACGATCCCGGCGGCGGCTGGACCAAGGGTGAGGTCGCGCAGCCCCAGGAGAGCATCCCGGCGAAGAAGCTGGTGTTGCTCCTCCAGAACGGCGTCCGCGACTCGCTGATCAAGGGCGGCGAGCCCGGCGCCTCGGAGATCTATTACGTCAAGCGCATCCGCACGATCGCCGAGCGGACCAAGAAGCTGATCACGGACGCCAACAAGCTCGAGTCCCAGCTGCAGTCGGCCTCGAGCAAGGGCAGCCGCTTCAGCTTCTTCCTGTAGTTACGGCACGGCTGTGAATTCGTACGGGGATATCCACGTCTCTCTGGTACGTCTTTGGGGTCTGCCCGACACCCGGCGCGTTCTGGCGCCTACCTGAACGCTCGTACCTGAAGGAAACACCTCATGCGTCGAATCAGCTCGCTCTTCCTCGTCGCAACCCTGGCGCTCGGCGCCTCGTTGTCGTTCGGCTCGTTCGGCTCCGTCGCCTTCGCGAAGACCGAGAAGAAGGCTCCGGCCAAGACCAAGGCGGTGAAGAAGCCAAAAGCGCCGCCGCCCAAGAAGCTGGTCGCGCCTCCGACGGCCGAGAAGAAGAAGGAGCTCGCCAAGCTCTTCAACGACTTCAAGTTCGGTCAGGACAAGGAGGAGGTCATCAAGCTGCTCGGCAAGCAGGTCGAAGACACCTACGAGGAGCGCATCAAGGCGACGACCGACATGTCGACGCAGGACCGGCTTCGCGCCGAGCGCAAGAAGGAGCTCGCCCGCATCCGCGCGAGCTACACGTCGTTCGAGGGCAAGCGCACCGGCTGGGACGTCTCGATCATCGAGGAAGAGTTCGCGCACCACACCGGCGAGGCGATGCTCGAGCGGTGGGAGAACCAGACCGGCAAGAACCAGCGCCGGTTCTTCTTCTTCCACGAGGGCAAGCTCTACAAGATGTTCGTCTCGCTCGATGTCTCGATTCTCCCCGAGGAGAAGCGGAACTTCGAGACGTTCCAGGGCGT
>JBKJUF010000658.1:0-3266 GCA_046590445.1 Kofleriaceae bacterium | reverse complement strand
CGATCATCGACGAGGAGATCCGCGCGGCGGACCTCTACGACTCGATCTGGCAGTCGTTCGGCGTGCTCCTGCCGGTGCGCTCGGTCGGCGTGATGGGGGACGAGCGGACGTACGAGGAGGCGCTCGCGCTGCGCGCCGTGCACTCGCGCGACGGCATGACCGCTGACTGGGTTCAGCTCCCGTACGACTTGCTCGCGCGGATCTCGACCCGCGTCGTCAACGAGGTGCGCGGGATCAACCGCGTCGTCTACGACATCACGAGCAAGCCGCCCGGTACCATCGAATGGGAGTAGGGCGGGGCGCGATCGCCATCGCCGCGCTCGTGCTCGCGACGCTGACGCCGGGCACCGCCCGCGCCGATGTCGACCGGGCATCGGCGGTCACCTCGCGCGACGGCGTCGACTGGGTCAGGGGCCTGGTCACCGCCGAGGGCATCGGCGTCGCGAACCGCGCGGCCCCGACCCCGGCCGCGGCACGAGGACCTGCCCGCCGGCTCGCCGAGGATGCGGCGAGAAAGCGCCTCGCGGCGCAGCTGCCCGCGCTGCCGCTCGCCGACGGTGGCAAGCTCGAGACCCGGCTGGGCGACCCCGCGATCAAGGCCGCGATCGATCGCGCGGTCGCCAACGCGTTCGCTGTCACCGCGGAGCTCGAGACCGATGGCTCGTGGAGGGTGACCATGGCGGTGCCCGTCGAGGCGATCCGCCAGGCGCTGGCGCGTGGCGCGCGCGTGCTCGGTAACGATCCCGACGCCGGACCCGCGGTGGTGATCGTCGACGGCGCGGCGGCGACGCCGGCCGTCGGTTACAAGCTCGGCACGCTCGCGGCCGCGACGGTGTTCGTCACGCGCGACGTGCCGGCGTGGGCGAAGGGCGCGCCGCGGCTCAAGGCGAAGGGCTCGAAGGCCGGCGTGATCGACATCGCGCCCGGCAAGGCGACCGAGGCGACGCTGTTCGTGATCGTCGGCAAGTCCTAGTCGTCCGCGCGTGTCGGCGCGTCGTCAGAGCGGATAGAAGTCCGCGAGCACGGTATCTGGAGCCGGGCATCGCGCCTCGCTCGGCGCGTCGTAGATCACCAGCAACCCGCGGCGGCCCCGGTGGTCGATCAGCGCGATGCCCTCGGGATGATCGTCCTGCTTGCCGGGCTCGAGCTCGAGGATGCACTCGAGCTGGTGCTCCTTGACGATCGACTCGCCGCGCACGTCGAGCGCGCCCCGCCAGCGGAACACCGCGGTGCGGCCATCGAGAACCATCGTCGGGCCGGCGAGCACGAGCAGGTCGCGACCGTCGACGCAGAGCTCGCGGATGCCGAGCCCGCGCAGGTCGAGGAAGTGCTTCTCGTAGCGCGCGCCGTGCTCGAGCTTGCCGAGCCGCAGCCGCTCGGGTCGCTTGCGGCTGGGCCGCGGTGCGATCACGAGCACGATGGCGTGACCCCGCAGCACCGGGCCGCGGAGCCCGAGGTAGATGCGGTCGTCGCCGACCGCGAAGCCCTCGACGTCGAAGCCGTTGTCCTTGCCGGGCAGCTTCATGAAGGGTGCGAGGTGCTTGTCGTCGCGCAGCCGATCGATCAACCGGTTGCTGCGGTGACCGCCGCCGACGCGCGCGGCGTGCCGCGCCGGCTCGTTGTCGACGGCGGGAGCTGTGCGTCTCAGCGCCGGGTGGCCATCGGTCTCGAGGAGCGGCACGCGCGCGATCAAGTAGCGATTGCCCGCCTGCTCGACGGTCGCGAGCGCGTCGAACGCGTCGGCGAGCTTGTCGTCAGCGTCGGGCTTCTTGCGGAGGGCGCTGTGCGAGCCGGCGATCCACAGGTACCCGCCGGCGCATTCCAGCCCCTCGATGTCGACCTCCTCGTCGGCGCGCGGGAGGTCGAGGTACTTCGTGAGCGCGAAGCTTTCGTGGTGCGCGTAGCCGTCACCGTCGGGCGACAGCCGCTCGACCGTGCAGCCTTCGTCGGAACCGAGCAGCAGATCGGTTCCGCACTGGACGACCGATGACAGCTGGCGGCTGACCTCGCCCGCGTCTGCGCGGAACTGCAGCGGAATCTGCTCGCGCTTCATGGCCCACATTGAGCACATCAGTCGGCGCGGCCCACCCGTCCGGCGGAAACCTCACGA
Source organism: Kofleriaceae bacterium (assembly GCA_046590445.1). Lineage (GTDB taxonomy): Bacteria > Myxococcota_A > Polyangia > Haliangiales > Haliangiaceae > JABFXX01. Next base: position 1,156 of record JBKJUF010000658.1, on the reverse strand, counting down.
GCAGTTCACGGAGAGCCTGAGGCTCTCGTTCGCGCCAGCGGTACGGCAGCGGCAACGGTCCGCCGTCGGGGAGCGCGAGCGGCGGGTGACGCGTCGTCACTTGCCGAGCTTGGCGTACGCGGTCTTGTTGAAGCCGACGATCGCTTGCTTGCCGGCGATCACGATCGGCCGTCGCAGCAAGTTCGGCTCGGCGGCGGCAGCCTTCGCGAACGTCGCGGCGTCCGGCGGCGCCGTGCCCCAGCCGCGCTGCTTCGCGGTCGCGTGCCGCGCATTGATCACGGCGGCGACGCCACCGGCCTTCGCGACGATCGACTTGACCGTCGCCTCGTCGAGCGGCTCCTTCGCGTAGTTCACCTCGTCGAGCTCGAGACCCGTCTGCTTGCGCAAGGAACTCCTCGCGTCACGGCAGCTGGTTCAAGTGCTCTTCCAGTACAGCGTCGCCTTCATGCGACGAACCTAGCACCGGCGACCACGCTCGCGCGCGACTCAGCGATGCGATTCGGCGAGCTCGTACGTGGCGCCGGTTTCGGCGGCTCGCGCGGGAGGCGGCAGATCGGCCCACAGCGCGGCGAGGTCGAGCTCGATCGCTTCGAATGGTTCGGCGCGAACGCGCTCGTCTTCCGCGTGGACGCCCAGGATGAGCCACTTCCCTTGATGCAACCGCATCACCTCGAGCGTGCGATTCTGTGCATTCAAGAACCAGACGAACTGCACGCCGAACGCCGCGTAGATCGGAAGCTTCTCGACGCGGTCCGTGCGCTCGGTGGATCGCGACAGCGACTCGCAGACCCAGTCCGGCGCGAGCGTGAAGTACGCCGCGTCGGGGATACTGGGCATGCGCGCCCGCCGCCACCCCGCGAGATCCGGGACGATGATGTCGGCGTCGACGTGGAGCTCCGGCTCGTCGAGGATGATCCAGCCACCGGGACCTCCGCGCCCGCGACCGAACGGGGCGTGAAGCTCGCCGCCCAGCGCCGAGGTCACGCCGGCATGCGGGCCCGCGGGGCGAGACATGACGCGGAGCTCGCCATTGATGATCTCGCCGACCTGATGACGCGGAACCGCGAGCAGGTCGGCGTACGTCGCGCGCTTCCTGGTCGGGATCGCCATACCCGGAGCTTAGTACAGCGCCCCGCAAGTTGGTGATCATCCGAGC
>JBKJUF010000632.1:0-5864 GCA_046590445.1 Kofleriaceae bacterium | reverse complement strand
GTCGACGCACCGGGGCTCCACGCGAACGAGTACCTGACGCTCAAGGACGAGACCGGGCAGGGCGGCAAGTCCGCGCTGACGCGCTGGGACAAGACCACCGGCAAGGCCGTCCCCGTCAAGAAGCTGCGCGAGGGCGTGTGGGGCATCAAGCCGCGCAACAAGGAGCAGCACTTCGCGCTCGACCTCCTGCTCAACGACGACATCAAGCTCGTCACGCTCGTCGGCAAGGCCGGCACCGGCAAGACGCTGCTCGCGATCGCCGCGGGCCTCCAGAAGGTCACCGAGGAGCAGGTGTTCTCGAAGCTCCTGGTCTCGCGGCCGATCTTCCCGCTCGGCCGCGACATCGGCTACCTCCCCGGCACCGTCGAGGAGAAGCTGAACCCGTGGATGCAGCCGATCTACGACAACCTCGAGCTGCTCCTCGGCATTACCAAGACCGAGAAGAAGGACGGCCGGAGCTACGCCGAGCTCGTCGACCTCGGGTTCATCGAGATCGAGCCGCTGACCTATATCCGTGGCCGCTCGCTGCCGAACGTCTTCATGATCGTCGACGAGGCGCAGAACCTGACGCCCCACGAGGTCAAGACGATCATCACGCGCGCCGGCGAAGGCACGAAGATCATCCTGACCGGTGATCCGTACCAGATCGATCACCCGTACCTCGACGCATCGAACAACGGCCTGACGACGGTCGCCGAGCGCTTCAAGAACGAGGCGATCGCGGGCCACGTGATCCTCAGCAAGGGCGAGCGCTCGCCGCTGGCCGAGCTCGCAACGCAGATCCTCTGATCGTTCCGAGCCCCGTGCGGCGCGCGCTCGCAGTGCTGGTCGTGGTGCTGCTCGGCGTGCTCGGCACACGCACCACGGCTGCGCAGCGCCAACCGGGCTGGGAAGTCCGGATGCCGGAGCGTGTCGAGGTCGCGCTCGGCGACGACGGCACGCTGCCGATCGCGATCGCGGTCGATCGCGGGCTCGTGGTCTCGAAGGACGCCGCGGTGATCGTCGATGTCGTCGCCGCGGGCGGCGTGACCGTCAAGAAGGCGCGGCTCGGGCGGACCGATGCGGTCGATCCCGAGGCCGACGCGCCGCGGTTCGCGGTCCGGGTCCGGGGGGCCGCCGCCGGCGAGCACCTCGTGAAGGTACGGCTGAGGCTCTGGCTGTGCGGCGGACGCTCGTGCCGGCCGCTCGACATCCGGCGCCAGACCACGGTCGTGGTCGGTACTGCACCGGCGCCGGCGCCGGCGCCAGCGCCGTAAGTGCCCGGAACGCCCGGCGCCCTACCGCCAGACACCGCACTTGCTCGAACCTTTGGTTGAAGGTACGCGCACTTGCGACGTCGAACTTGCGAGGTCCGACAGATCGGATCGCGTGGCCGTGCGTGAAACACAGCCATGATCACTCGTCAGCGCATCACGACCTACGGGATCCCGACCGCCGCCGCCGCTACGATCGTCGCCGCCGCCCTGCTGACCCCGTGGTCACGCGGCAACGACCCCAAGCCGGACGCGCTGGTGCAGCCGACCCCGGTCGCGTCCGAGAAGAACCAGATCGACGTCGTGTTCGCGGTCGATACCACCGGCTCGATGGGCGGGCTCCTCGAGGGTGCGAAGCGCACGGTATGGTCGATCGCGACGCACATCCGCAAGACCGATCCGAACGCGAACCTCCGCATCGGCCTCGTCGCATATCGCGATGTCGGCGATGACTACGTGACGCGCCCGTTCTCGCTGACCAACGATCTCGACGCCGCGTTCACCGAGCTGTCGACGTACCAGGCGGCGGGCGGCGGCGACACGCCGGAGAACGTCGATGCCGCGCTCGATGACTCGCTCCACAAGATGCAGTGGCGCCGCGGCGCGAAGAAGCTGGTGTTCCTCGTCGGCGATGCCCCACCCGCGAGCCGCGGCGAGGTGCCGACGTTCGACGTGCTCGCCCGCGAGGCCGCGCGCTCCGGCATCATCATCAACACGATCCGCTGCGGCACCGACCACCAGACGGCGTCGACCTTCCAGCAGATCGCGTCGCTGTCGCGCGGCGAGTTCTCGTCGATCGAGCAGGACGGCGGCGTCCAGCAGGTCGCGACGCCGTACGATGACAAGCTCGCCGAGGTCTCGAGGCGGATCGACAGCACGTCGATCATCGTCGGTGACGAGGGCGCGCGTCGCCGCTACATGGGCAAGATGGCGGCCGCCGAGGCCGCGCCGGCCCCAGCGAAGGCCGACCGTGCCGCGTACTACGCGACCGACCGCGGCCCATCGGGTGCCGGCCGCGCGGATGACGACTTGGTCGGTGGCGTCGCGACCGGCATGATGTCGCTCGATCACATCGACGAGGCGAAGCTCCCCGCGGACCTCCGTGGCAAGGACAAGGCCGAGCTCAAGGCCGAGGTCGACAAGCGCGTTGCCGAACGCACCGTGGCCAAGAAGGAGCTCGCCGAGCTCGCGAAGCAGCGCGCCGAGTACCTCGAGAAGAATGCCAAGGGGGGCGAGGGCTTCGATGCCAAGGTGAAGACTTCGCTCGAAAAGCAGCTCAAGTAACCAGCGTTTCGTCACGAAGAAGAGGGCGCCCTGCCTATGCGGGCGCCCTCGTGCTATCTGGGCCCGATGTTGTTCTCCGAGCTAGGCCTGATCCCGCCCCTCATGTCGGCGGTTGCCGCGGAAGGCTACCTGCAGCCGACCCCGATCCAGATGAAGGCCATCCCGCACGTCCTCGCCGGCCGTGACCTCCTGGGCCTTGCCCAGACCGGCACCGGCAAGACGGCCGCGTTCGCGCTGCCGATCCTCCAGCGGCTCGCCGAGCGAGCCCCCAAGTCGAACGTCGCGCGTCCGATCCGCTGCCTCGTCCTCACGCCCACCCGCGAGCTCGCCTCGCAGATCGGCGAGAGCTTCACGACCTACGGAAAGCACCTGCAGCTCCGCAACGCGGTGATCTTCGGAGGCGTCGGCGTCGATGCCCAGAAGCGCGCGCTCCGCGAGGGCATGGACATCCTGGTCGCCACGCCGGGTCGCCTCCTCGATCTCGCGAACCAGCGGCTCGTCGATCTCAAGCCGCTCGAGGTGTTCGTCCTCGACGAGGCCGATCGCATGCTCGACATGGGCTTCATCCACGACGTCCGCAAGGTGATCTCGCTCCTGCCGCGCGCCCGCCAGACGCTGTTCTTCTCGGCGACGATGCCGGCCGAGGCTCAGCAGCTCGCCGACCAGCTCCTCAAGAACCCCGAGACCGTCGCGGTCGCGCCGCCTGCCACCACCGCCGAGAAGGTCGATCAGGAGGTGTTCTTCGTCGAGAAGGCCGACAAGCGCAACCTCCTCGTCGACGTCCTGCGCGACACCACGATGTCCCGCGTCCTCGTGTTCTCGCGCACCAAGCACGGCGCGAACCGGATCGCCGAGCACCTCGAGCAGGCGCGGATCAGCGCCGACGCGATCCACGGCAACAAGTCGCAGAACGCCCGCGAGCGCGCCCTCGCGAACTTCAAGGCCGGCAAGATCCGCGTGCTCGTCGCGACCGATATCGCCGCGCGTGGCATCGACATCGACGACGTCACCCACGTCATCAACTTCGACGTCCCCGAAGTGCCCGAGGCCTACGTCCACCGGATCGGCCGCACCGCGCGCGCCGGCGCGACCGGCATGGCCATGACGTTCTGCGAGGCCGACGAGCGGCCCGACTTCTGGAACATCGAGAAGCTCACGCGCCAGGAGATCCCGGTGGTCGAGGGTCATCCCTACGAGTCGAAGATCCCGCTCGACTCCAAGCCACCTCCCAAGCCGCCGCAGAACCGCGGCCGCGGCGGTGGCGGCGGTGGTGGTCGCAGCGGCGGCGGTGGCGGTGGTCGACGCGGCGGCGGTGGTGGCGGCAGTCGCGGCGGCCGCCGCTAGCCCGGCAAGCGCGCCACGCGGCGACCAAAATCGCTCATCCGGCCGGATCGAGACCAAAAATCGCTCGGTAGGTCGGTCAGCGACCCAAAACCGCTCGAAATCTCGGCCCCGCGACCAAAAAACGCTCAGCTCAGACCCGTGCGGGGCGCCGGCTCCCACGCTGGTAGCGAGCGCGCGGTTCTGCACTGCGGGTCGCGGGCGCGAACGGATTCTCGATGCGCACGCCGTCGACCAGCTGGCCGTGATTCATGTCCTCGGTCAGGATACGACTGCAGCCGGCGACACTCGCGCACTTGATCACGAGGGCATCCCAGAACGAGATCGAGCCGAGGCGGCCGAGGTCGATCGCTGCGAGGATGATCTCCGGTCGCAGCAGCACGACATCGAGCTTGCTGTAGTCCTCGACGAGACTCCGCGCGATCGCCGCCGAGAGGCCGAGCTTGCGCGTGGCCACGCTGAAGAATTCCTGCAGGATCTGCGTCGAGATCACCAGCTGTCCTGCTGCGGCGAGCTCGGAGATGAGCTCGCGTGCGCGCGTACGCTTCGCGCGGTCTCGCTGGTCCTCCGCATACAGGAGAACGTTGGTGTCGACGAAGACTCTACTCATCGCGCTTCTTCCCGTGGAGGCGCTCCTCGTAGAGCTCCTCGCGGTCGAAGCGCCATCCCACCGCCGAGCGACCGGGCGGATCCTCCTCCCAGTGAGTCCGGAGGCGCGCGGCGATCACCGCGCCGCTCGGATTCCCAGCGAGCCGCTCGATGTAGTCCCGGATCAACGCGTTCAAGCTCGTGCCCTGCTGGCGCGCGACCTCGCGTGCTTTCTCGACGATCTCCTCGTCGACGGCCAGGGTGAGGTTCATGTCCACATAATACGTGTGAACTGGATCCGTGCAAGACCGGACGCAAACGGCCAGCCTCTGCGTCACGCGAAGAAGCGCGGCACCAGCTCGTCGGCAGGACCGGCGTGGCACGCGGTGAACAGCTCCCGCGCCCCGTCGAAGATCTCGAGGTTGAGCAGCACGCGCGGCGCGCCGTTGAGCTCGGCCCACCGCACGAACGACGACGCCGGCGCGACCGTGCCCGACGTCCCGATCGCCACGAACAGATCGCAGTCGCGCAGCGCGTGCTTCGTGGTGCGCTCGGCGAGGACCGGAATCATCTCGCCGAACAGCACGATCGCCGGTCGCATCAGCTCGCCGCAGTGCACCGGCGGCGCCTCGGCATCGGGTGGCGCGAGCTCGGTCCCGCACGCGTCGCAGCGCCAGCGCGCGAGGCTGCCGTGGTACTCGCAGACCCGGCGCGACCCCGCGGCCTGATGCAGGCCATCGATGTTCTGCGTCACGATCAGAAGCTCGGCGCCCGGCGCGAGCCGCTCCTCGAACGCCGCGAGCGCGCGATGCGCGGCGGTCGGCGCAACGGTTGCGATCGCGCGTCGAAACGACCAGAACAGCGCGACGACCTCGGCCCGCCGGCTCGTCAGCGCGCTCGCGTCGGAGAGCACCGCGAGGTTGTCGTCGGTCCACAACCCGCCGGGCCCGCGATACGTCGGGAGGCCCGCGGCGTGCGAGATGCCGGCACCGGTGAGCACGACGATCCTGCGGTAGCTGCTGAGGTCCATGTCTCTTAGTGTTAATTACACAATAAGAAAGCGCAAGCCCCGAGCTCGCGGCGACCGCGGTCGCGCTACTTCCAGTCGGTGATGATCTGGCGGAGCTCGCCGAGGCGGGCGCGTGACAGCGTACCGACGGCGGCGAGCACGAGATGGTTCGGCGCGAGGACCTCGCCGGCGACCCGGACGATGTCGTCGATGCCGACCTTCGACATCGAGGCGAGGCGCTCGGAGAGCGGCTGCGGAGGGTAGTAGAGCGCGGTGCCGCCGAACCAGCCGGCCATCGCGGCGGCATCGTCGATCGAGGCGAGGGTCTCGTAGGGGTAGCGGACGCGGGCCTTTGCGAGCTCGTCGGCGGTGACCTGGCCGGCGCGGAG
>JBKJUF010000532.1:0-4478 GCA_046590445.1 Kofleriaceae bacterium | reverse complement strand
CCTCGTCCTCTCCTCGGGCTAGTGCGCCACGCGGACGCCGTCGACGACTTGCTCGGTGATCTTCGCGACGACCTTGGCGCCCTTCGTCACGCCCTGGACGATCGAGACCTGTCCCGGTGCCGGCGGCGTGCCGAGCTGGACGATGCGGTCCTCTGCCTCGCCGTTGACGACGACGAACGCGTGCCAGGTCTTCCCGCGCTTGACGACGGCGCTCGCCGGCAGCACCGGACGCACGACCTCGCCGATCGTGACTTTCGCCTCCGCGAACATCCCGGGCACGAGCGCGGAACCCTTGTCGAGCGTGGCCTCGACCATCAGCGAGCGCGTCCGACCGATCTCGGCGCCGATCCGGGTGATCGTCGCGCCGTAGGTCTTCCCGGGATCCGCGACCGCAGTCAGCTCGACGCGCTGGTCGAGCTTGATCGCGCGGACCGCCGCCTCGGGCACCGACAGCTCGATCTCGAGCGGGTCGTCATCGATCAGCGTGAACAGCGGCCGGCCCGGCGCGACCCAGTCACCGGGCGTCACGTTCTTCTCGCCGATCACGCCCTCGAACGGCGCGCGGACGATGCCGTCGGCGACCGACTTCGCGATCATCGCGGTGCGCGCCTCGGCGGCCGATACCTGCTGCAGCGCCGACGTGCACTGCGTGGACTGCCGGTCGTGCTCGCTGCGCGTGATCGCGCCCTTGTCGAGCAGCGACTGCGCGCGCTTGCACTCCTCCTCGGCGAGCTGGCGCTGCGCGCGGGCGGTCGCGAGGTTTGCCTGGGCCTCGCGCGCCGACAGTGCCTGCGTGCGGACGTCGAGCCGCACGAGCTCCTGCCCCATCTTCACGCGCTGGCCGCGATCGACCATGACGCCGAGGACCTTGCCTGCCGTATCTGCGGTGACCTCGGAGCGCTGGTCCGCCTTGATGATGCCGGTCAGCACCATCTGCTGCGGGGCCGGTGCCTCGCCGACCGTGATCACCTCGAGCTCGAGCGGCGCGGGCGGGGGCGCCTTCGTCGATCCGCCGCCCTCCTGCTTCTTGCAGGCCGAGATGGTCGCGAGCACAGCGAGGGCCACGGTGGCCACGGTCATCCGGTACATGGCAGCGCATGATGCACGCCGTCTGCCACCCGGGACACCGTCGAACCGCCGGTTCGGCGGGTCGGTCTGTACGAAAAGCCGACAGGTGTCGCGAAGTCACGCCATCGGCACTCGCCAGATCAGCGCGTCGCCGCGTCAGCCCCGACCGCGTGGGTGAGCTGGACCAGCGCGACCCGCAGATCGACGCGGGCGTCGAGCGACGCGATCCGGGCGCGCGTCAGCTCGGTCTCGGCATCGACGAGCTCGACCGCGGTCGCGCGTTGCGCCGCGAGCAGGGCTTGCCGCACGCGGTAGCTCTCCTCGGCGGCCGCGAGCCCCTTCTGCGAGGTGGTCAGCGACCGCTGTGCGAGAGCGACCGCGTGCTGCGCGGTGAGCACCGCGATCCGGGTCCCGCGCTGGAGGTTGGCGCGGTCCGCGCGAAGCTCGCGGATCTCGGCGCCGAACCGGCGATCCTGTGCACGCGTGACGAGCGCGTCGTTCAGCGTCCACGAGAGCTGCACGCCAGCCTGCCAGGTCAAGCGGAACTCGTCGACCTGCGGGAACACGCGCTGGTTGGGCCGCGCGTAGTCCGCGCTCGCGAACGCCGATAGCTTCGGCAACTGCCCCGCTCGCTCGGCCTCGCGCTGCTTCTCTTTCGCGCGGATCCCGACGTCGAGCACGCGGAACTCGACGCGCTGCTTCACCGCGCTGGTCATCAGGTCGTCGAGACCGGCCGGCGCCGGCGGCGCGATGTCGGCGCGAATGTCCTCGCCGATCGCGAGCGGCTCGCCGGCCGTCGCGTCGATCAGCAGCCGGAGCCGCTCCTCGCGCAGCTCCGCGAGGTAGCGCAGCTGGTCGGCGACCTGCTCGATCTGCGCCTCCTGCGACTCGACGCGCATGAGGTCGGCCTTCGAGACTCGCTGGGCCTCGGCGAGCGCGCGAACCTGCCCGAGCGTCGCGCGGACCTGGGTGAGCTGACGGTTCGCGATCAACACTTGCAGCCGGCTGCGGACCCACTCGTAGTAGGTGATGCGAGCGTCCTGTGCGGCGTCGAGCTCGGACCCGCGCTTGCCGATCCGCGCTACCTCGGCGCCGAGCCGCGCGGCCTCGATCAATTTGGGATAGCGCACGACGTAGTCCGAGAGCGCGACCCCGAGCGAGGCCTGGGTCGCATAGCTGTTCTCGGAGAACGAGAACTTCGGTCCGTTCGGATCGGGCGTCAGCAGCAGCGAATCGATCGGCGAGAGCCGGGTGTACGTCGCCGAGACGCCAACCCGTGGCACGCGCGCGAGCTCGGCCATCTCGGCCTGCGCGATCGCGATATCGATCGCCGCGGTGCGCGCCTCTACCTGCGGCGATGCCTGCACGGCGCGCGTCGCGGCCTGGTCCGCGGTGAGGCCGGTCGTCGCGAACAGCCCATCGAGCTCCTTCTCGAAGCTCGCCATGTCATCGGCCTGCGCCGGTTGCGCCGGTTGGGCAAGCACCGGGGTCGCCGCGAGCACGAGCGCCAGGATCAACGGAAGTCTCATGCCGCCGACCAAAGCACCCGCCGTGCCACGACGCCAGGCCCGCACCCGCCGACGTGCAGGCCGCGAGCTGTCGGCGAGCCTGACAGCGAGCGGTCACGAAACGTGACCAGGAGAGTCACGTTTCGAGGTCACGCGACCGTTCAGCCCAGGAATGCGGCAGAGTTGCGGTATGGCGTCGCAGTCGATCATGGACGCAGCTTCTGCTGGCACGTCGCTCGCAGACCCGTCCTACGTGTCCCCGTCTCCCGGCTCGGCTTCCCCTCCCTCGTCCGCGATCGATGCGGCCTGGCGCCGCCAGCGCGACATCTTCTTCGTCAACGAGGCCCGCACGACCTCGCGCAAGATGATGGGCCTCGGGATGATCGTCCAGATCGCGACGTTCGCGATCCTGCTCCACGCCGGGTATCCGAGCTGGCGGATCGCGGTGCTCGCGGGCCTCTACGTCGCGTTCTTCGGCTCGCATGGCATCATCATGCGCGGCACCACCGACCCGCAGAAGGTCGCGCAGGCGTTCATCCAGATGAGCATCGCCGCGCAGCTCTTCATCGTCGGCTCGGCCGCGCTGACCGGCGGCGTGTACTCGCCGTTCATCCCCGGCACCGTGTTGCCTTCGATCGTCTCGCTGCTGTTTTTCGGCCCGCAGGCGGTCTCGCGGTGGGTCGCTTTCGGCAACGCCCTGCTGCTCATCGCGATGGTCCTCCTGCCGGTCGGCGTGGTCGGGCCGGCGCTGCCGGGCGCGCACTACACCGTCGCAATCTTGATGGCGCTCGGCTGGTTCCTGTTCATGCTGCACATGCTGGTTGGCAAGCTCTCGGTCGTCGCGAGCCGCGCCAGCGAATCGATCGGCCACCTCCGCGAGGAGCGCGTCGACGACGCGTGCGCGCAGATGCGGCGCCTGCAGTCGGTGGGCGCGAAGGTCGCCCACGAGCTCAAGAACCCGCTCGCATCGATCAAGGGCCTCTGCCAGCTCGTCGCTCGCACGCCGGAGAGCGAGCGCACGCAGGAGCGGCTCGCGGTCGTCGCCTCGGAGATCAGCCGGATGGAGACCATCCTGAACGAGTACCTCTCGTTCTCGCGCCCGCTCGAGGACATCCGCCCCGAGCCGATCCAGCTCGCCGCCCTCGCGCAGGACGTGCTCGACGTCCTCGACGGCCGTGCCGTGCAGGCCGGCGTCACGTTCTCCCTCGAGGGCGCCGCGCCGGCGGTCCACGGCGATCCACGCCGCCTCAAGGAGGCGCTGATCAACCTGGTCTCGAACGCGATCGAGGCCACGCCGAACGGCGGCACGGTCGCGCTGCGGCTCCGCAACGGCGCGCACGGCGTGCTGCTCGAGGTCGCCGACAGCGGCCGCGGCATCCCGCCCGAGAACCTCGATCGGCTCGGCACTTCGTTCTTCACGACGCGCGCGAACGGCACCGGCCTCGGCGTGGTGCTCGCGCAGGGCGTGATCACCCAGCACGGCGGCTCGCTCGCGTACACCTCGAGCGTCGGCAAGGGCACGACCGTGACGATCACGTTGCCGACGACGCTCGCTCCCACGCCCGAACCGTCGCCGCGCGCCGCGATCACAGAGGCTCGCGCCGAGGCACGGGCGTGACCACCGTCCTGCTCGTCGACGACGAGCCCGGTGTCCTGTTCACGCTGAGCGAGCTCCTGACCGAGCGCGGCCACCGCGTGATCAGCTGCCGCTCCGGCGCCGACGCCTTGACCAAGCTCGACGAGGCCGACACCGTCCTCACCGATCTCTCGATGCCGGGCATGGATGGGCTCGAGCTGATGGGAGCGATCGCGCAACGCGATCCCGCCCTGCCCGTCCTGCTGCTCACCGCGCACGGCAGCGAGCGCGTCGCGGTCGCGGCGATGAAGCAAGGCGCCTACGAC
>JBKJUF010000525.1:0-19294 GCA_046590445.1 Kofleriaceae bacterium | reverse complement strand
GCGGATCGTCCTCGCGCTGGCGCTGCTGTGCACGGGCTTGCCCGCGCGGGCATCGGCCGGCACGCACGTCGTCCAGCGCGGCGAGACGCTCGAGCATGTCGCGGCGGTCCACGGCTGGACCGTCGACGGGGTGGTGCGCGCGAACCGGCTGAAGACCACGCTCGTCCGCGCGGGCACCGTCGTCGAGATCCCGACCTGCTCGATGCGGACGCGGGCGCGGACGCGGGAGCAGACGCGCACGCGACCGGCGCCGCGGGACGACACCGAGCGAGCGCGCGAGGCCCTCGCGGTGATCGACGGCGCCACCGTGATCGCCGCCTCGCGGGCACCAGCGCAGGCCACCGACGCAGAGATCAACCACCCCTCGCAGAGCGTCGGCGCGCCGTGGCGCGGCAAGCTGCGCGGCGCCGAGCGGTTGCCTGCCGGCGAGGGCTATCGGATCCGGCGGCCCACCCGGGCGTTCGGCGCGGCCCATGTCGTCGATCACGTGCAGCGCGCGATCACGATCGTCCGCGCGCTCTATCCCGACGTCCACACGCTCGCGATCGGCGATCTGTCCGCGCAGCACGGCGGCAAGCTCGACAACCACCGCTCGCACCAGTCCGGGCTCGACGTCGACCTCGGCTTCTACTTCCACGCGATGCCCGACGGCTATCCCGATCGCTTCGCGAGCGCGAACGCGGACCTCGATCTCGGCGCCACCTGGGCGCTGCTCACGGCGTTCGCGCGCACGAGTGATCTCGACGACGGCGTGCAGCTGATCTTCCTCGATCACGCCGTCCAGGCGCGGCTCTACAAGTGGGCGCGCCACCGCGGCACACCCGATGATCAGCTCGCGGACATCCTGCAGTATCCGCGGGGCAAGGACACGCAGGTCGGGCTTGTCCGCCACTGGCCGCACCACGCGGACCACCTGCACGTCCGGTTCAAGCCCGAACGCTGATCAGCCCGGCTCGTGCACACGTGCGGTCGGTAGCATCGGGCCGCTCGCGATCGACTCGGCGGCGCGCGTGAACAGTCCGGCGAGCGAGACCAGCGCGCCGATACCGGCGCCCGCGGCGATCAACGAGAGCAAGATGAAGCTGCTCTCGCTCGACGCCTTGAACAGCTGGCTCTGGATCCCGATGCTGCTCGCAAACAGCACCACGTACAGCAGCGTGCGGACCGATGCCGCTTCCCGCAGCTCGTCGTTCGCGCGCGCGGCCGCATATGCAGAGATCGCCGAGCCGACGAGCGCGAGCCCAGCCACCGCGACGAGCGGGCCGAGGATCGACCACGCCGTGAACCATTCGAAGTGGTTGCCCCCAAAATCGCCTTCGACGCTGCGGTACATCCGGATGACCTGATGGAGCTGCACCGCCGCCCACCACACCGTGATCGCAGCGCCAAGCGTGATCCGGTAGCGCGGGAGGTCGGGGATCGCACCACGCACCGTACGTAACAGGCCGAGCGCGCAGACGATCATGCTCGCGAGGAACACGAGGGGTCCGCCGATCAGTACGACCTTGATGACGGTGACGGACGTCGCCGTGCCGACGATGGCGACCGCCAGGACGATCGAGGTGACGATGCGAAACCGCAACGCTCCCGCCGCCTGGCGCAGCCCGGTCCAGCTGGCGGTGGCGTCGGACGCGGTTCGCGGTGCATTGCCATCGATCACCGATGCGATCCAGTAGGTCCCCACCGCCCACGCAACGCCGATCACGGTCCAGTACACGAGGCCGAGCACGCGGTGCTCCCAGAGGTAGCGGTGCAGGTCATCGGTGAGGTAGGGCACCCAGCCGCGCGCGAGCACCGCAAGGATCACGAGCGCCGCGGCGATCGGTAGGCGCGCGAATGCCCGCGCGGCGACCGCGATCGCGATCGCCGAGATCAACGCCATCGCGCCGATCGCGACGTAGCTCCAGCGATATACCGCGTACATCCACTCGCGGCGGCCGTAGGCGAGATCGAGCACGGGCTGCGCGACGTGCCACAGCAGGATCCCGGCGGTCAGCCAGCCGGCGAGGTGCAGCAGCGTGTGTGCACGCCCCGTCAACCGTCGCGCGAGCTCGAACATCCCGACTGCAACGAGCGTGTATTCCGCGATCAGTATGCCGATCGAGAACAGCTCCCAACGCGCCGACGACTCGAGGCTACTCGTCGCGAGCCCGGCCACGAGCTGCGCGACATCGCCGAGCACGCTGATCAAGAGGCCGACGACGAGCGCGGGTGGCAGCGAGCGGTTCAGCACGCTCTGACGGTAGCGGAAACGTCATGGCGCGCCACCTAGAATCCTTCGGTCTTGGCGATCACCTCGTTCATGATCTCCCGGGTGCCGCCGCCGATCGGGTAGAGCCGCGCGTCGCGGTACAGCCGCTCGACGAGCGTCTCGCGCATGTAGCCGTAGCCGCCGTGGATCTGCACCGCCTGATCGCACACGAAGCTGCACATGTCCGTCGCGACGTTCTTCGCCATCGAGGCCAGCCCCGTCCCGAGCTCGCCGCGCAGCACGCGGACGACCGCCTCGCGGGTCAGCGAGCGCGCCGCCGCGATCCGGCTCGCCATGTCTGGGAGCTTGTGGCGGGTGACCTGGAACCCGGTCAACGGCTTGCCGAACGCCTGGCGCTCGCGGGCGTAGGCGATCGACTCGCGATACGCGAGCTCGGCGATCGCGACGCACTGGCCGGCGAGCATCAGCCGCTCGCCCGCGAAGTTCACCATGATCATCGGGAACGCACCGTGCTCGGGGCCGATCCGGTTGGCCACCGGGACGCGACAGCCGTCGAAGTGGAGCTCGGCGGTGTCGCTCGCCCACCACCCGGTCTTGCGCAGCTTCTTGCTGACCGTGAAGCCGGGCGTGCCGCGCTCGATCACGAGCAGCGAGACGCCACCATGCCCGGGTCCGCCGGTGCGGACCGCGGTCGTCACGAAGTCCGCGCGCGTCCCCGACGTGATGAAGGTCTTCGCGCCGGTCACCACGTAGTGGTCGCCATCGCGCTCGGCACGGGTCGCGAGCGAGGCGACGTCGCTGCCGCCGCCGGGCTCGGTCACCGCGAGCGCCGCGATCTTGCCGTCGACGAGGCACGGCCGCACGAAGCGCGCCTGCTGCTCCGCGGTCCCGAACCGCACGATCGGCGGCAGCGCGATGCCATGGCTGCCAAGCCCGACCACGGTGCCGACGGAGCGCCCGCGGATCACGAGCTCGTCCGAGGCCGCGAGTACGTGCCCGAGGTCCCCGCCCTGCCCGCCGAGCGCCTCGGGATAGCCGACGCCGACGATGCCGGCCGTGGATGCGGTCTTGTACAGCTCGATCGGAAACGCCTCGTCCTCCTCCCACTCCGCGCTGCGTGGCGCGATGTGGGTCTCGGCGAAGCGCCGCATCGTCGCGCGGATCGCGGCGTGCTCCTCGGTCTCGAACAGGTAAGCCATCGCCGCGCAGCATACGCGTACGCGCGGGGACGAGCGGAGGTCACAAGTGTTACCAACAGGTATGTCGTCCGTCTCGTCCGTCCCGCCGCGGCTGCGGCGGTCGCGTCACCTCTCGTGGTTTGGCCACATGGGCGCGGTGTACCTGTTCCACGATCTCTACGGCTACCTCATGGAGATGAGCCCCGATATCGCGGGGATGATCGAGTCGTTCGATGATGGCGTCGATACCGAGGAGACCCTCCGGTATTACGAGGGCAAGTTCGGCGACGCAGACGCGCGGCAGTTCGCAGAGGTGCTGGTGGGCCATGCCGTGCTCGTCGATCCGAAGGAGGACGAGTTCGACGGGATCTGGGCGTTCGTGCCGATCAAGGGCAAGTGGAACATCTGGCAGCGTCGCGACGATCGGCTGACGCTGTACACGGCGTGGGGCGGAAACCCCGTGCAGCAGCTCATGCTCGACGAGGTCGAGACGAAGATCTGGGACGCCTTCGACGGCACCAAGCGGCTGATCGAGATGCGCCATCACCACGACAACGACCGGCTCGTCGCGCTCGTGCGCCGGCTCGTGCACAGCGATGTCCAGGCGCTGAAGCTGTCGATGATGCCGTGGTCGGTCTACGCGAAGCGGCCGGCGATGGCGCCGCCCTACCTGATGTCGACGATGCCGTACGCGCGCTGGAAGCCCGGCACGCCGGTCCCCGCGCAGGCCGTGCTCCTCGATTACCACCGCGAGGACATCGTCGACGCCGACGCCCAGTTCGATCACCAGGAGACGACGCTGTCTCACTTGCTGCGGGTACCGCATCCGGCCCTGCGCGGACGTACCTACGGCGGGGCGCTCGTCGACGCGATGGTCGGCAAGCAGGTGATCCGCGAGGGCAAGCTGCGCGTGCTCGAGATCGGTGCCGGCCTCGGCTACGTCGCGCGCGACGTGATCGCGCGGCTCCGCGAGCTCGGTCGCGAGGTCGAGTACACGATCGTCGAGCTGTCCCCCGCCCTGGCCGCCGCGCAGCGCACCCGGATCGGCGAGGCCGCGACGTGGATCGCCGGCGACGTGCTCGCGGTGACGCTGCCCGATGGTGCATTTGACTTCATCCTCAGCAACGAGATGGCCGGCGACCTCGACGCCAAGAAGCTCTCGCGCCCCGATGTCGGCCTCGATCCCGACGGAACCGGCACGGTCGATCGCGACAAGCTGCGCGCGTACGGCGGCGGTGCCGCGCTCGCGGCCGACCTCGGCATCAACCTCGACGATGCGACCGAGCCGTTCTATTTACAGACCGGCGCGTTCGAGCTGGTCAGTCGGATCGCCCGCTGGCTCGCGCCGGGTGGCACGGCCGTCGTCACCGAGTTCGGAGATGTCGCGAAGTGGCCGACGCTGTCAACACACCTCGACCACCCGGAGCTGTCGACGCACTTCGGTCAGCTCCTGCAGGTCGCGCGCGCGAGCGGCCTCGAGGGCAAGATCGAGTTCGTGATCGATCTGCTCGACTTCGATCGCGATCAGCAGGGCCTCGCGACGACGCGCAGCCACTTTCGCGCGCTCCGTGCCCTCGCGCGGGACGCCGGCGTCGAGCTCGCGAAGGTCGGCTACACGCCCGCGATGCTCGCGGAGGTCGTCGGCGACAAGCTCGATCTCGAGCGCGTCGGTGAGCTGCGGTGGGACCGCATCGAAGATCGTCTGATGGGCCTCGTTCCCCACGAGTTCAAGGCGCTGATCGTCCGGCGCACGGCCTGACCCACCTCGTCGTAACGCGCATCTCGGTCCTCTCACCCGGCCGGCGTGGTGATAGCGTCGCGTCGTATGGCCAAGCTTCTCGAGTACAACGCGACGCTGAAGGAGCGTATCGATCTCACCGATGCGCTCTCGATCTTCCGGATCGCGCCGGACCAGCCGCCCACGCGCCCGTGGTTCGTGCCCGGTCAGTACTGCGTGCTCGGGGCGAACAACCTCGAAAAGCCCGAGCTCGGCTCGGTGCGGCGGTCGATGTCGATCGCGTCGGCACCGGAAGACGTGGGCCCGACCGAGTTCTACATCCGCTGGGTCGCGAAGCCCGAGTCCGAAAATCCGTTCACGCATCTGCTGTGGAAGATCAAGGCCGGCGATCGCATGTACATGCGCCCGGTCGCGGCCGGCGTGTTCACGATCAAGGACACGATCGGGCTCGAGGACTCGCGGCTGCGCGTGATGGTCGCGGCGGGCACTGGCTCGGCACCGTTCGTCAGCATGGTGCGCAGCGAGCTGAATCGGAACCCGAAGGCCGATCTGTCGAAGTGGGTGCTGCTGCACGGCGCGTCGTACCCGGCGGACCTAGGTTATCGAGAGGAGCTGATGCGGCTCTCCGAGACCAATGGCCTCAAGTACTGGGGCACCGTGAGCCGCCCCAAGGAGGCGCCCGGCTGGACGGGTGATGTCGGTCGCGTCGAGAGCTTCTTCGACGCCGCGCGGCTGCCCGACCTCGAGAAGCGCCTCGGCCTGCCGTCGGGTGGCTTCACGCCGCAGCACGCGGTGATCTACATCTGCGGCCTGACCGGCACGATCACCGGCACGGTGATCCCGCTGATCGATCGCGCGTTCATCCCCGACTTCAAGCGGATCCGCGAGGCGCTCGGCGTGCCCGCCGACGCGAAGGACAGCGTGTTCTACGAGCAATACGACACCGAGCCGGTGATCAACGTGAAAGACCCCTCAGCCGTCGAGCCGCTCCGCGAGCGCATGCAGGCCGCGCTGGCCCGGCTGTGACCGCGTTCGTCCTCGGCGCGACCGGCTTCGTCGGCCGCGAGGTCGTGCGCCAGCTCTGCGTGCGCGGGGCTCGTACGGTCGCGCACGTGCGGCCCGATTCGTCCGCGCTCGCGACCTGGCAGACCCGGTTCGCCTTGCTCGGCGCCGAGGTCGACACGACGCCGTGGGATGCCGCCGCGCTCGCGGCGCGGTTCCGCGAGCGCGCGCCGACGCAGCTCTACGTCCTGATCGGCACGACGCGCGCGAAGGCCAAGAGCGATCGCATCGATCGCAGCAAGGGTGACATCTACGAGCAGGTCGATCTTCGGCTCACGCAGCTCGCCGTCGATGCGGCCCGTGCGTCGGAGGTCCGGCCTCGCATCGTGTATCTGTCGAGCGTGGGTGGTGCGAGCGGGGCGCGGTCGCCGTACCTGCGCGCACGCGGCAAGGCCGAGGCGCTCGTCACCGGCTCCGGCCTGCCATGGGTGATCGCGCGGCCCTCGTTCATCACCGGCGATCGCGATGAAGCGCGGCGCGGCGAGCGTGGCGCGGCGATGGTCGGCGATGGTCTGCTCGCGGTGGCGGGTCTGTTCGGCGGCAACCAGGTTCGCGACAAGTACCGGTCGACCACGCCCGACGTGCTCGCGTCGGCGTTGATCCGGATCGGCGAGGCGCCGGAGCACGACCGGTTCTCCGAGGGCCGCGACCTGCGGTAACCAGAGCGTTCGGGTGTCCGGATCGCTTCAGTCGAGGCGTGGGAACGGCGGCACCTCGATCACGACGACGTCGGCCTTCTCGGCAATCGGCACGCACTGCAGGATCAGCTTGTCGAGGTTCGTGTCGATCTTCTTGCGCAGCGACGGGTCCGCGAGATCGGCGGGCAGCGCGATCGCGCACGCACTCGCGACCCCTTCGGGCACATCGGACATGGTCGCGAACAGATCGCCGGCACGCGCCGCGCCAACCACCGCCGCCGGTGCGTGCTCGCCCTCGATCTGACGGGCCGGGCGCTCGTTGATGCCCGTCGCTCCCTTGCGCAGCTGGCGTGCGGACATCGACGGCACCCTGCCGCTCGTCACGACCACGGCGGCGTTGACGACCGGTGCGCCGACGGTGCTGCGCACGAGGACGTGGATGACGCGCTTGGTGGATGGGACCTCGAGCGCGACGCCCTGGAGCGTGGCGGCCTTCACGGTCAGCGCGCGTGCGATGCCGGTCTGCGCGGTGCCGCGCTGGACGACGGTGAAGACCCGGATCCGTCCGCGCGGGAAGCCGGCGATCGTGAACGTTCCATCGGGTCGCACGGGCGCCGCCCAGCTCGCGCGCAGGTCGGTGCGGCTCGGATCGACTGCGATGACGAGCACCGTCGGAGCCGGCTGCCCTTGGAGGTCGACGCGACCTTCGATCTGGCCGGTCGGTTCGAGCTTCAGCGTGACGGCATCGGCGATCGCGGTAGGTCGTGACCTCAGCTCGCCGAGCTGCGCGGCGAGCGCACCGAGCTCGGGTGCGTCGGCGATCTCGAACGTGCCGTCCGCGGCCGTCGTCGTGATTCGCGCGCCGCTCTCGATCGGGATCATCAGGCCGTACTGGTCGCCGTTGAGGTGTGCACTCGCCCCGACCGTCGCGCCCGCCACCGGTACGCCGGCTGCGTCGAACACCTTGCCCCGGATCCGGCGCGCCGGATCATTGGGCTCGGGCCGGTACGAGGCCGTGAGCCTCGCGTGCGCGGCCGCCGGGTCGCCCGTACGGAATTGCCAGTCTCCGAGGTGCATGTCGATCGTCCGCACGACCTTGTCGTCCGCACCGAGCTCCTCGACGGCGCGTGCCCGCCACGCCTCGAGCGTCGGCAGGATGGAAGCGAGATCCTCGGCGGTCGCACGCGACCTCTTGAGCTCGAGGATCTCGATCCCCTGCTCGAGCTCAGCCGCGGTTCGGTGCCGCGCGGCGTAGCCGCGCATCGCGGATTCCGCGCGCGTGATCGCCTCGGTCAGCTGATCGGCACGCCTCGCGACCTCGGACCGCAGGCTGTCGATCGCGGCGACGACATCGGGTTGCGCGACACGCTGGCTCGCGACCTCGGCCAGCTTCAGCTTGCTCGTGATCATGGTGCCGAGCATCGCGCTCTCGAATGCGAACTGCGCGGAGGTCAGCGCGATCTCGGCGTGGACGCGCTCGTCATCGCAGCGCTCGGATTCCTCGGCCGCATCCGCGAGCTGGCGTTCGCGACCCTCGGGCTTGCCCGCGGTCACCGCGAGCATCCGCGCGAATGCCGCGGCGCAAGGATCGCGCTTCACCTGCTCGATCAACGCGTTCGCGACGTCCGGCTTGGGCCGACCGGGCACGACCCCCTCCCGCATCACCGCGGCGAACGCCGTGCGCAGCTCCGGCGTCGTCACGCGAAGCCTCGGGGTGGGCGAGATCTCGCATACCGTGGGATCGATCAGGTAAGCGCCGGCGTCGACGTGGCGCGAGCCACCGAGCTCCGCGACGCCGCGCGCGATGGCATCGAGCCGCGACAGCACGCCGTCGAGACAGCTCAGCTGCGCGTCGCGAGCCGAGCCCGCCAGCTTGCACGCCTTCGCGCGCGCGGTGCGCCATGCCTCTACGTCAGCGGCGAGCTGCGCGGCCGCGGGTCGCTGTCCCGCGGTCACGAGCCGTGACACCGCATCGGCTGGCCATACCGCGAGCAGATCGAGCACCGGCGCGCGACACGAGGGAGTTGCGACCGCCGCGGCCGGAGCGGGATCGCGATCACGGATGATTCCGATCGCGGCCGCAATCACCGCGGCACCGCCCAGCACGAGCGCGATGCCGCGATTCGAGCGGCGCTCGAGCGGCGGCGCCATCGCGTCGAGCAGCGACTCCATCGACGGCCACCGCCGCGCCGGATCCGGATCGAGACCGCGCAGCAGCGCGGGACGCAGCCGCCGCGGGATCTTCGACGCATCGAGCTTCCCCGGCCCGCGCTCGACGTCCGCGCGGAGCGCTTCGAGCGTCGCGCCGCGGAACGGTCGCTCGCCAGCGAGCGCTTCCCAGAGCGCGACGCAGAAGGCGAATTGATCGGTGGCGGGCGTGACCATGCCGCCCTGCCACTGCTCGGGCGCCATGTACGCGGGGGTGCCGAGCACCGAGCCGGTCATCGTGAGACCCGCGAGCGGCGAGCTCGGCGTGCTCGTCGATGCCGCGCTGTCCGCGAGCGGTCTGGTGAGGCGTCGCGTCGCGGCGTGCGGATCGGGCGCCTCCTGCGCCTCGCGTGCGAGCCCGAAGTCGGTGACGACGACGCGGCCGTTGCGGTGCCGCAGCACGTTGTGCGGCTTGAAGTCGCGATGGACGATGCCGGCTGCGTGCGCGGCGGCGAGCCCCCGACCGGCGGCGATGAAGGCTTCGACGATCTGGTCCTCGGCGCGGGGCTCGGAGCGCACCCATTCGGCGAGGTTCTGACCGTCGACGATCTCCATCGCGACGTAGTCACGGCCATTCGCCGAACCGACCTCGTGGACGGTGACGACGTTCGGGTGCGCGAGTCTCGCCATCGCGCGCGCCTCCCGGAGCAGGCGCTGCCGCGCCTCGCTGCCACCCTCGATCGATCGCAGCACCTTGAGCGCGACGCGGCGCTCGAGATCGGGATCGAACGCCGCGTGCACGACGCCCATGCCTCCCGCGCCGAGCTCGCGCTCGAGCCGGTAGCGTCCAAGGGTCGCGCCGAGGGGCTCGGCAGCGACCGAGGACCCCGCGCTCGCAGGCGCGGTCGCCGTCCGCGCGAGCTCGTCCTCGGGGTTCTTGCTCACGCCACGAAAGATACCGCGACCGTCGAGCAGCTTTCGCAGGTCGACTGCGCGTTTCGCAGGACTCGCTGCCGCCAGCCCCTCTGGTTCGCTCGGTTGCGCGATCGCGACGCGGCACGCGGGTTGCGAGGAGTCCTCCACAAGGAGTTCCACAGATGTTCAGCAAGAAGCTCAAGCTCGCAGTTGCCACCGCGGCCCTCGTCCTCGGCGGCCTCGCCGGTTTCGCCGGTGCCAAGAACCTCGACCACGGCGGCCGTGGTGCGATGAACCAGAAGTTCGATACCAACAAGGACGGCAAGCTCGACGCCGCCGAGCAGGACCGTCTCGAGGCGTCGTTCCAGGCGATGCACGCCGCGCGCAAGGCCGAGGCACTCGCGAAGTTCGACGCGAACAAGGACGGTCAGCTGTCCGACGCCGAGCGCGCGACGATGCGCGACACCCGGGTGACCGCCCGGTTCACCAAGCTCGACGTCAACGGCGACGGCACGCTGACGCTCGACGAGTTCAAGGCCGGCAAGCAGCGCCACGGCCGCAAGATGAGCGGTCACCACCGCGGCATGCGCAAGCGCTGAGCCGACCAGGAACCCGGGCTATGCTGCCCACGATGCCAGCCACCCGCCGCGTGACACCACTCGCCGGGTGGTCTGTCGTCGTGGTGTTCCTGTTGATCGGCTTCGCGCTGCTCGCGACGGTGTGGACGACGCGCTCGGCCGTGATCGACGCGACCGACGCCGTGCAGCGCGGTCAAGCGCTCGCCATGGAGCAGACCGTGCGCGCCGAGCTCGCCGACCTCGAGGGGCCCCCGGGCGCCGACGATCTCGCAGCGATCGTGAAGACCCACGCGGACGAGGGCCTGCGCTACCTCGGCATGGTGGAGGGCCGCTCGCAGATCGTGTTCGAGGCCGGCATCCCGGTTGGCAAGGGCGCCGGCGAGCTGATCGGTCGTAACCGCAAGCACGAGGTCATCGACGGCCGGCTGCGCCTCCAGGTGCGGCCATTCCGGCGGCTGCGTGACGGCGGGCGTGCGTGGCGCGTGATCATCGAGCTCGAGCCGGTGCAGGCCGCGGCGCTCCGCGGTGCGGCGACGCTGACCCTCGGCGTCGGCGCGCTTGCCGCGGCGAGCCTGCTCGGGGTCGCGATCGTGCTGGTGCGCCGCGAGGCGCGACGCAACGCCGAGGAGCGCGAGCGCGAGCACGAGCGCCGGCTCGCGAGTCTCGGCGAGATGTCCGCGGTGCTGGCGCACGAGATCAAGAACCCACTGGCGTCGCTCAAAGGCAACGCGCAGCTCCTCGCCGGGATGCTCGCGAAGGCGTTACCCGACGACGAGAAGTCGCGGGCGAAGGCGGACCGCGTGGTCGACGAGGCCGTCCGGCTCGAGCAGCTCACGAACGATCTGCTGCAGTTCGTACGCACCGGTGCGATCCGCCGCGCCTCGATCGATCCCGCAGTTGTCGCGCGCTCTGCCGCCGGGAGCGTCGCGGGCGAGGTCAAGGTCGTCACGACCGGTGCGCCGCGCAGCTGGTCGCTCGACGAGGCGCGGATCCGCGAGGTCATCATCAACCTCGTCGACAACGCGGTCGCCGCCGGCGAGCCCGTCGAGGTCCGCGTGCGCAGCGAGCAGCGCCGGCTCGTGATCGAGGTCGCCGACCACGGCCCGGGCATCTCCGAGGACGATCGCGAGAAGATCTTCGAACCATTCTTCACCGCCAAGACCCAGGGGACCGGGCTCGGGCTCGCCGTCGTGCGCCGCGTGATCGATCTGCATGGCGGTACCATCACCGTGCTCGCCAACCCTGGCGGTGGCGCGCTGTTTCGCGCCGAGATTCCGGAGGCCTGAGTGGCGAAGATCCTGGTAGCCGACGACGAAGCTGGACTGCGCGAGTTCATCACCGATGCACTCGAGCTCGACGACCATATCGTCGTGCCCGCGAAGGATGGCCTCGAGGCCGCGAAGCTCCTCGACGAGCGCGGCTTCGACCTCGTGCTCACCGATCTCAAGATGCCGCGGCTCGATGGCATGGGGCTCTTGCGCAAGGTTCGCGCCGAGCAACCCGAGGTCGAGGTCATCGTGATGACCGCGCACGGCACCGTCGACAACGCCGTCGAGGCGATGAAGCTCGGCGCCTTCGAATATCTCCAGAAGCCGATCTCGGGACCCGACGAGCTCCGGCTGCTCGTCGCCCGCGCGGTCGAGCGCCGTGGCCTCAAGGATCGCGTCGACGGCGCCGAGCGTCACGTCGAGCCGTCGGGCCCACCGCTGACGTACGGCGATCCAGCGATGCGACCGGTCGTCGAGGCGATCGAGAAGGTGGCGCGCACCGCCGCGACGGTGCTGCTGCTCGGCGAGAGCGGCACCGGCAAGGAGGTCGCGGCCCGCGCAATCCACGCGCAGAGCCCGCGCGCGACCCGGCCGTTCATGGCGATCAACTGCGCCGCGCTCAGCGAGCAGCTCCTCGAGAGCGAGCTGTTCGGCCACGAGAAGGGCGCGTTCACCGGCGCGACCGAGCGCAAGCGTGGCCGTCTCGAGCTCGCCAACGGCGGGACGTTCTTCCTCGACGAGGTGGGCGAGCTCAAGCCCGAGCTCCAGGCCAAGCTGCTGCGCGTCCTCCAGGAGCGCCGCTTCGAGCGCGTCGGTGGCACGCGCACGCTCGAGGTCGACGTCCGCTGGATCGCCGCGACCAACCGCGATCTACGCGCGATGATCGACGACGGGCGGTTTCGCGAGGACCTCTACCACCGGTTCGCGGTGTTTCCGATCAAGCTGCCGCCGCTTCGCGAACGCCCACAGGATCTGCTGCCGCTCGCGAAGGCCTTGCTCGCGCGGATCGCCCGCGACCTCAAGCGCACGCTGCCGAAGCTGTCGGCGGCCGCCGAGAAGCGGCTCCTCGCAGCGAGCTGGCGCGGCAACGTCCGCGAGCTCGCGAACACGCTCGAGCGCGCCGCGATCCTCGCGGACGGCGACGCGATCGACGCGACCCATATCTGGCTCGAGGACGTCGGCGACAAGCCGATCGCGCCCAGCGGAGGTGGCATCAAGCCACTGGCGGAGCTCGAGCGCGAGGCGATCCTCCACGCGCTCGAACACGTCGGCGGAAATCGGCGGCGCGCGGCCGAGCTGCTCGGAATCGGCGAACGCACGCTGTACGACAAGCTCAAGAAGTACGGCGTTGACTGAGCCTGCGGATCCTGCAGTCACACCGGCGGAACCTGCAGGGACACGCACACGCTAAGTGACTGATATTACTTTACGAACGATGTGGCACGAGCCCTGCTCTATCCAGGGCCATGCGACGAATCATTCCAATCACTCTTCTCGCGCTCACGCTGTTTGGCGGCACCGCGATGGCGGACCGGGGACGCTGGCGTCGTGACACCAGCGACCGTAGCGGCGGCGTGAACGTTCGCGACCACCGTCACCGCGTTCATCGCGACGACCGGGTTCGCCCGCGCCAGGTGTTCCACCGCCGGGCGGTCTACGCCAACAACGGACGCTTCGTGTTCAACAACGGCATCACCCGCACCTATACGCGTCCCGTGATCCGCGTTCGCTACCAGGACTACCGGTATCGCCCGCAGCTCATCGCGGAGCACTGCGAACCCGTGTCCGGTTACAACTGGGTGCAGGGCTCGTGGAACTGGAACGGTTACGAGTGGCAGTGGACCGCGGGCTACTACGCTCCCGACCCGCAGTACCAGGACTCGTACTACGACAACTCGTACGAGAGCTCGTATGACGACTCGTATCAGGACCCGTACTACCAGCAGCAGACGTATCAGCAGCAGACGTATCAGCAGCCGACGTATCAGCAGCCGGTCTACCAGCAGCCGACGTATCAGCAGCCGGTCTACCAGCAGCCGACGTACCAGCAGCCGTACATCCAGGGCGGCGTGACGATCCAGGGCGGCGTTCGCTTCTAAGATCGCGGCCATCCGCTGACCAGGCTCCGCTCTCGGCGGGGCCTGGTTTCGTTTCGGCGCGGCGCGCGAGCGCACGGCGCGCAATTGCCGTATGCATCGGGGGATGACGACTTCACGCGCTTCGCGCTCGGGCTACGACCTCACGCCGCTGACCCCCGATCGGATCGAGGTCCTCGCCGAGGGCCTCACGCCCGACGAGCGACGCGTGATCTTGCACCAGGGCACCGAGCGGCCGTTCTGCGGCGTCTTCCTCGACAACAAGCAGCAGGGCGTCTACACGTGCCGGCTCTGTAGCCTGCCGCTGTTCAAGTCCGACGCGAAGTTCGAATCGGGCACGGGCTGGCCGAGCTTCTTCGCGCCGTTCGATCGCGAGCACGTCGCCGAGATCACGGACGACAGCCACGGCATGCGGCGCGTCGAGATCCGCTGCAAGCGCTGCGACGGCCACCTCGGCCACGTGTTCGACGACGGCCCGCCACCGACGCACCAGCGCTACTGCCTCAACTCGGCGTCGCTGACATTCGTCGCGGATGGTCAGCCGCTCGAGCCCAAGCGCTGAGTCACCGCGCTGAGTCACCGCGCTGAGTCACCGCGCTGATCATCGTGTTTGGCGCCGGCGCACGAGCAGGATGTTGGCGCGCACCGTGATCTCGAGGCCGTGAACCGCCGCGATCGTGCACGCGACCTGCTGCCACGCCACGCGCGCGAGCCGCAGCGTCACGTGACCGCGGACGTCATCGGCGACGACGATGTTCGCGCGCCCGACATCCGAGAGCAGCCGGAACACGTCCTGGATGTCGGCGTGCTTGACGTCGAGATCGACCGCCGGTCCGCGATGGATCGCACCGCGCGCGCAGAGCAGACGATCCGCGCGCGCCGTGCCGGCACCGGCCGCAACCGCGACCGCGACAACACAGGCGACCGGCAGCGCGCGCATCGACTCCAGTATATCGTGCCGGCGTGAAGCTGCAGCTGCCGTTTCAGCCACCCGTCGAGCCGATGCTCGCGAAGCTCTCGAACGGGCTCCCCGAGGGCGATGGCTGGATCTTCGAGCCGAAGTGGGACGGCTTTCGAGCGCTCGTCTTCAAGAGCGGCAAAGATCTATTGATCCAGAGCCGGGACCTCAAGCCGCTCGGACGCTACTTCCCCGAGCTCGAGGTCTCGTTGCGCGCCGCCCTGCCCGACCGCTGCGTCCTCGACGGCGAGGTCGTGATCGCCACCGCGGGCCGCCTCGACTTCGAGGCCCTCCTGCTGCGCATTCATCCCGCCGCGACCCGGGTCAGGATGCTCGCCGAGCAGTCGCCATCGTCGTTCGTCGCGTGGGACCTGCTCGCGCTCGGCGACGACGATCTGCGCGCCCTGCCGCAGTCGCAGCGCCGCGAGCGCCTCGAGGCCGCGTTCGCCGACATCAAGCCGCCGGTCCACTTGACGCCGGCGACCCGCGATCGAGCGATCGCCGCAGACTGGTTCCAGCGCTTCGAGGGCGCCGGGCTCGATGGAGTCATGGCGAAGCCCGAGTCGTCGCCGTACGCGCCGGGCAAGCGCCTGATGATGAAGATCAAGCACCAGCGCACGGCCGATTGCGTCGTCGGTGGCTTCCGCTGGTACAAGGGCGGCAAGGACAAGCTCGTCGGCTCGATGCTGCTCGGCCTCCACGACGCGGCCGGCGCGCTCCATCACGTCGGCGTGTGCTCGTCGTTCAAGGTGACCGAGCGCGAGAAGATCGCGGAGCTGTTGCGGCCGCTTCGCGACGGCGCGCGTGACGACCACCCATGGCGCGACTGGGCCGACTGGCAGGATCAGGATACCGAGCGGCGGCTGCCCGGAGCGACGAGCCGGTGGAACCGCGGCAAGGATCTGTCATGGGAGCCGATCCGGATCGGGCTCGTCTGCGAGGTCTCGTACGATCACATGCAGGGCACGCGGTTCCGTCACGCGACGCACTTCAAGCGCTGGCGTCCCGACAAGCCCGCGAGCGAGTGTCGCTACGATCAGCTCGACGAGACCCCGGCGATCGAGCTCGCGAAGCTCTTCAGCGGCGACTGATCAATCAGAAGCGGAAGCCGCGGGTGACCATCGCACCGTCGGCAGTCGGCACGATCGACAGCTTCGGCTCCTGCTCGTCGTCGCCGCCACCGAGCGCGAACAGCACGATGCCGACGGCGAGCGCCGCACCTCCCGCGCCGAGCGCGATCCGGGCGTTGCGGGTCTGCCGCTTGCCGCGCTTGTCGAGCCGGACCTCGTCGAGAGAATCCTCCGCGGTCCACACGCACGGACCTCCGATGTCGCGCACCTCGCAGAGACCCTCGCGCTCGGATTGCGTGCTGCGTGCCTTGAATACGAACGCGATGCCGACGCCGATGCCGACGACACCTGCCGCACCGACGCCGATCCCGACGATCCGCTGCGTCCCCCCACGTCCCTCGGTCGCCGGTGCAGGATCGCTGACAGCCGGCTCGTTCGGCGTGAGGTTCGCGGTCGTCGGCGGAACGGGCTCGACACGCACGGGCTCGGCGGCCTTCACGCAGGCATCCATCTCGGCGATGTACTCGTCGACCTTCGCGCGATTCGGCGCGGTCGGCGCGGCGGCGAGGAACTGCCGGTAGTAGTCCGCGGCGGCCTTGCAGTCCTTGCCGAAGCGATAGGCCTGGGCGGCGTTGAACAGATAGACCGGGTCGGCATCGAGGCCGTAGGCCTCCTTGAAGCGTGCCGCGGCCCCGAGATAATCGCCCTCGGTGTAGCGCTTCTGGCCCTGGGCATATGCCGCCTCGGCCGCACTCTTGGATTCGGGCGTCGCGAACGCCGGTACCTGGGTGGCCGTGACGGTCGCGAGGGCGATGGCGAACCGGCCGAGCAGCAAGCGAGCGCGAGGCATGCGACGTCGAGTATAGCTGCGTTCGGATCTCCACGGTTGCCCGGGCCATCGTGGGCGCTACACGGCTCGTCGCCAGGCACGCGACAGAACCCGGCTCGCAGGTCAGCTGCGTGACCTCCACGCGGACGATCCGGCGCGCTACTGAATCGTCATGGCCTCTTGAGCTGACCCGGCTGCATCAGATCGCGATCTGACGACGGCACCGGGTCCGCCGGCGGCTTCAGCCACACGACCCGCGCCGCCGTCTTGTTCTCGTTGATCGTGACCTTGAACGACTGGGTCTCGAGGCCCTTCGCGCGGACCTCCACGAGGTGCGTGCCGACCGGCAGCGTGACGTCCGCCGCGCTGCGATCGCCATCGACGTAGATCTCCGGACGGATCGCACCGGAGACCGTGAGCGCGAGCCGACCGACTCGCTTGGCGGGCCGCGGTGGAGGTGGTCGTGGTCGAGACGTCGTCGCGTCGACTTTCGGGCGGTCGATCGGCCGCTCGGTCACGGGCTTGTCGACGGTGATCGACGGCTTGACCGCAGAGGTCTCGGGCGGCTCCGGAACCAGCGGTGTCGCGATCGGCGGCACGGTTAGCTCACCGGTCGTGCTCGCTTGCGCCACTGTCGTCGGCGTGACGGCGTTCGCCATAGTGTCGGCTGCGGTGTTGGCCGTGGCCATGGCCTCGGACTTCGGCTGCGAGTCGCGCGTCAGCACCATGTAGGTGACCGCGGTGACGAGCGCGAAGCCGAGCAACGCTCCGACACCGAGCAGGGCCTTGCGTCGGTTGGGCTGTTCCTTCGGGATCGACGCCGTCTGCTCGATGGTGACCAGCGGACCCACCGCGTGTGGGCCGGTCGGGATCGGCTGGTCGACCGAGCCCGTCGGTTGCGCGCTCCATACCGGGCTACTCGCCATGCGTCTGATCGGCGTCTTGACGTTCGTACGCTCGAGCGCGCTCGTGCGCTCGAACACCGTGCTGACATCGGCGAGCGAGGGACGCGCCCTCGGTTCCTTCGCGAGCATCCCGACGACGAGATCGTCGACCTCGGGCGGGACATCGGCGAACGCCGACGGCCGCGGCGCCGGCTCCATCAGGTGCTTCGCGATCATCTCCATCGCGTTGTCGGCGAGGAACGGTGGACGACCGGTCAGCAGCTCGAACAGGATGCCGCCGAGCGCGTAGACATCGACGCGGTGATCGATCGCGTAGCCCTTGGCCTGCTCGGGCGCGATGTACTGCGGCGTCCCGACCATCGCGCCGGTCGCGGTGCGCTCGAGGCGTCGCTCCTCGCGCGTCAGCTTGGCGATCCCGAAGTCGAGCAACTTGACGTGCGGCACGTCTCCGCGCACGTCGACGAGGAACACGTTATCGGGCTTGAGATCGCGATGGATCACGCCCTGCTCGTGCGCGGCTTCGAGGGCGCGCGCCAGCGGCTTGATGATCTCGCCGATCTCGGTGAGATCGAGGCGCGATCGCGCGACCCGCGCACGCAGCGTCTCGCCCTTGAGCCACTCCATCACGAAGTAGCTGCGGCCATCGGCGGTCTGGCCGAACGCGAACACGTCGACGATGTTCGGGTGGCCGATCTGGTTCACCGCGCGGGCTTCATCGACGAAGCGCTCGACGTTGGACGCGGACCGGCAGAGCTCCGCCTTCAGCACCTTGACCGCAGCCTTCTTGCCGATCAGCGGGTGCACCGCGGCATAGACGACGCCCATGCCGCCCTCACCGATCTTGCCCTCGATGTGAAACTCTCCGAGCGGCGTACCCGGCGCGAGCACCGCGTCCTCGGCCACCGGCGTCGCGGGCGCGGGCGTCGCGACCGTCATGCGCGGTTCACGCGCATCGCGCGGTTTCTCCGACGGCGACGCGCTCGCCATCTCGCTGCTCTCGCGCTCACCGCTTCGAGACTCGGAATCCCAGGACACTCGATCGACGGACACCTCGGTCACGTCGTCCAGATCGACGCGCGCAGGCTTGCGCTTGCTGGGTGTCGGCGGATCCAAGCACCTCGAGTATACGCGCGAACCTTGCGAAACGAGCCGGCGCTGGCTGGGCGGCCGCAGTAAGTGTGGGTCGGATTGGCTCTCACCCGGTCTCGTCGGCGCCGTCACCGGGATTTGGCGGGATCGGCGCGCTCGCCGGTGTACTCCGACCGTGGATCGTAGTCGGGGTCCGGTGGCTCCGGCGGCGGGCGCGCGGCCTCGGGCACATCCTTCAGGTTGATGCGCACCCGGTACCAGGCGGTTGCCTTGCCGCGGTTGGTATCGATCAGGATGTGCTCGGGCGCGAGGTGCGCGCCGACCGCTGGGTGCCGCGCCTTCCAGCGCTCGAGTCCGGCAAGCGCGTCGACCTTCTGCTTGGCCTGCGCGATCACGATCACCGGCAGCTTCGCCCGCGTCGGCCGGGCCGCCGCGCTGCCCTTCGCTCGCGACGGCGCGACCCGTGCGCCCTCACGCGCGCTCTTCGCGAAGTGCGGCGGCCATGGTGCATCGGCTTGGCCGTCGGCCTCCTGGCGATCGGCGAGCGCGAGCAAAGCCTCCAGCGAACCGATCGCGCGATCGATGCCGGCATGGGCGTCGCCGCGCGCGG
>JBKJUF010000471.1:0-5003 GCA_046590445.1 Kofleriaceae bacterium | reverse complement strand
CGGTGACTTCGAGATCGCGATCGCATGCGGCGCGACGCACGTCCGGATCGGTACCGCGATCTTCGGCGAGCGCGAAGCGCCGTAGGCTGCGAAGCCCGGTGACGTGGGTGGCGGATTCGGCGACAATTGTCGGATGCGCGCGGTCATGGCTGTCGGTCTGGCGATCGGGCTCGGGCTCGCGCTGGCGACCGGCTGCACGGCCCTGCTCGGGCTCGACGGCGTGTCGAACGCGGACGTCGATGGCGACGGCGTCCCCGACGGCACCGACAACTGTCGCGACGTCTTCAACCCGGACCAGTCCGACATCGACCGCGACGCGAACGGTGATGCGTGCGAGATCTGCGATGTCGCCGATGCGCTCGGTGATATCGATGGCGACGGGATCCCGGATCCGTGCGACGGCTGCCTCGGCAACGGTCGGGATGTCGACGGCGACAACATCGATGACGCTTGCGACAAGTGCGTCGAGACCCGCGTCGACATCGATCAGGATGGCATCGACGACGGTTGCGACCCGTGCACGAAGCCATCCCTCGGCGATGCCGACCAGGATGGGGTCGACGACGCGTGCGATCCGTGCGCCGGGCCGAACCACGACGAGGACGGCGATGGCTTCTTCGATACCTGCACCAACTGCGGCACGCAGCCCGGTGTCTGTGACAACTGCGCCGCGATCGCGAACCCCGATCAGCTGAACATGACCGAGCCGGTGGATCGCGACAACGTCGGCGACGCCTGCGACCTGAGCCCGGGAATCGAGACCGAGACCTTCGATTCGTTCGCACGTCAGGATCCGGCGTGGCACGTGTTCGGCGAGGGCTGGGTCATCACCGACGACGCCGCGCACGTCGTGACGCAGTCGGTCGGCACGTACCGCATGCGCGGCGAGCTCGGCGGCGGCCTGTTCGGCGGCCTGAACGCGCGAACACGACTGGCGACGGCAGGTCGCATGCTGTCGCTCGGCGGCAGCAGCGGGCCGTTGCTCTTGCTCAGTGACGAGCTGTCACCGCAGATCGCGGCGTCCGTCTGGAAGTGCAAGGTGACGGGCACGGGGCATGTCGCGCTCGATGCCGTCGAGACGGATCGCAAGGAGACAATCACCTCTGCGAACGCGGTCCCACCTGAGCTGGCGTATGCGCCATTCCTGCTGACGTTCGAGGTCGAGCCCGGCGACACGACGGTCGCGACCTGCACGGCACGCTTCGGGACGTTCGAGACGCGGGCGATCTACAAGGGCGCGGGCCAGCCACCGCGCTTCGCCGGGATGGGCAGCGAGGGCGCGACCGTCCGGTTCGACTGGTACGATCTGATCGGGCGCTGATCAGAACCCGCCGCGCACGACGAAGCCCGCGTGGCCGGTGCCGACGTCGAGCCGCAGCGCGGTGTGCGGGATCTCGCGATCATCGGGCGCGGTGAGCCACAGCACGAGGCCGCCCGCGATCGCGAGGCCGCCCGCGATCGCCGCGCCGGTCGCGAGGTGGCCGATCGTGCGTGCGCGGTCGAGGGTCGCCGAGCCCAGGGCGTTGCACTGCCGCTCGACCTGGTTACTGACGAGCTCGGTCCAGCAGTCGTGCGTCGAGTCGCGGGCGACGTCGCCGTCGCGCGAGCGATCGGGGAACGTGCTCCAGTACTTCTGCCGCGACCACAGGCCGAGGACGACCGAGCCGAGCGCCAGCCCGGCCCCGCTAGCCACGAGGATCTTGCCGATCGGCCGGCGCTTGCTGGGCTCGACGGCGACGACCACGCGGCCTTCGAGCTTCGGGATCGCGACCGTCGTGCGCTCGGTCTCCTTGATCTCGATCCGGGTCTCGTACGGCAGCCGATCGCGCGCGGTGACGACGATCGTGTGCGGGCCCGGATCGACGATGACATCGCGCAACTGATCGGGATCGACCACGAGGTCGTCGAGCAGGACGCGCTGATCGGGGAGCGACTCCGCGAGCGTGATCTGGACGTGCGGGATCCGGGGTGCGAGCAGCGCGAGCCGGCGGTCGGCGGCCTCCTGGTACTCGGGGAGCGCCTGGTCCTTCGCGCGCTGGCGGGCCTCCGCGAACAGCCGGGCGGCGGTCGCGACCTTGCCGCTGGTCTCGCGGCACAGGCCGAGGTTGAGGAGCGTGCCGATCGCGTAGGGATCCTTCTTGAAGCTGAGCTCGAACTTCGCGCAGGCCTCATCCGCCTTGCCTTGCGCGAGCAGGTCACGGCCTTCGTAGAACAGCCGGTCGGCCTCGGCCTTGTTCTCGTCGACGGTCGGCGCGGCGGTAGCCGACCCGCAGATCACGAGCAAGATCGCGAGACCACGTACGCACGGAGGCACGCGCCGAGGCTACCACCTCGAACTAGCGCCGGACGCGAAGCGCCCGCCGGGCGCGTAGCGACCGGGCGTGCGACGCACGCGAGCGATCGTCGGCCGGAGCGCAGCGGAGGCGAGAAGTCGCGCCGTGTCGGACCGCTGGAGTAGGGTCCTCGCGTGCGCATTCTCGGAGTCGACCCGGGTAGCCGGGTCTGCGGCTACGGCGTCATCGATGACGTCACGGGAGAGCTGCGTTACGTCGAGTGTGGCGTGCTGACGGCCTCCGAGGGCCGATCGATGGAACAGCGGCTCGGCGAGATCGCGCGCGGCCTCACCGAGGTGATCGCGGAGCTCGCGCCCACGCTGGTCGCGATCGAGGACGTGTTCCTGCACCAGAACCCGCGGAGCGCGCTGGCGCTGGCCCAGGCGCGCGGGATGGCGCTCGCGGTCGTCGGGCTCGCGGGGCTCGCGGTGGCGTCGTACTCGCCGGCGAGCGTCAAGAAGGCGGTCTCGGGATCGGGCCGCGCGGACAAGCATCAGATCGCGCGGATGGTGCAGGTGCTGATCGGGCTGCGCACGCTGCCGCGCGCCGATGCAACCGATGCGCTGGCGGTGGCGATCACCCATGGTCGAAGTGCGCGGCCGATGGCGGCGCGGATCCGCCCGTCCGTGATCAGGGCCGTGAGGGCACGACCATGATCGCGAGGCTCGAGGGCACGCTCGTGCGCGACGGTGATCAGGTGATCGTCGACTGCAACGGTGTCGGCTACGAGGTCACGTGCTCGCAGTACACGCTCGGCTCGCTGCCGCAGCCCGGCGAGCGCGTCGTGCTGCGCGTGTTCACGCAGGTCCGCGAGACCGAGATCGCGCTGTTCGGGTTCATCGACCCGCAGGAGCGCGGGCTGTTCGATCTGCTGATCACGGTGAAGAACGTAGGTCCGAGCACGGCGATCACGATGCTGTCGGGCTCGACCCCGCGGGACATCGCGGCGCTGATCGCCCGCGAGGACGTCGCCGGGCTGACCCGGATCAAGGGCATCGGCAAGAAGACCGCCGAGCTGCTCGTCGTCGAGCTCCGCGAGAAGTGCGAGCTGCTCGTGCTGTCATGGACCGCTGATGGTGGGATCCGGAACGTCGCCGGGTCGGCCGGGGGCGTGCGGTCGTCGAAGCCGGCGCGCCATCCGATGCTCGGCGAGGTGATGTCCGCGCTCGTCGGTATGGGCTGGCGGCCGATCGAGGCCGAGGCGGCGGTCGGCGAGCTCGCCGTCGATGATGGTGCGTCGATCGAGACCTTGCTGCGCCAGGCGCTGCGGAGCATGCCGCGGTGACCCGCAAGCGCCACATCGATCCGCCCGCGGCGAGCACCGAGCCCGAGGATCCGCGCGAGGTCGCGCCATCGGAGCGGTCCGGCGAGCAGGCGTGGCAGGCCGCGCTGCGGCCGCAGAGCTTCGACCAGTACATCGGCCAGCGCGATCTGATCGACAACCTCAAGGTCAGCGTGCGCGCGGCGCGCGAGAATGGCTGGACGCTCGATCACTTCCTGTTCGCCGGGCCGCCCGGCCTCGGCAAGACGACGCTCGCGCACGTGATCGCGAACGAGATGGGGGTCAACCTCCACGTCAGCTCGGGGCCGGCGATCGATCACAAGGGCATGCTCGCGTCGCTGCTGACCTCGCTCGGCGAGGGCGACGCGCTGTTCATCGACGAGATCCACCGGCTCGCGCCGGTCGTCGAGGAGAACCTCTACCCGGCGATGGAGGACTTCCGGTTCGATCTGTTCATCGGCGAGGGGCCGCACGCGAAAGCTGTGACGATGCAGCTGCCGCGGTTCACGCTGCTCGGCGCGACCACACGGATGGGCCTGCTCTCGGCACCGCTCCTCGATCGGTTCGGGTTCTGCTGGCAGCTCCGCTACTACGAACAGGCGGACATGATCGCGATCGTCAAGCGCTCCGCTGCGCTGACCAAGGTGACGATCGATCAAAACGGGGCCGTCGAGATCGCGCGGCGCTCGCGCGGCACCCCGCGGATCGCGAACCGGCTGCTGCGCCGGGTGCGCGACTTCGCGGCGGTGGAGCGCGATGGCGTGATCGATGGCGACATCGCGGCGTCGTCGCTCGATCGGCTCGCGGTCGACCACGCCGGGCTCGACATGCTCGACCGCGCGTACCTCTCGGTGATCTGCGAGCGCTTTGACGGCGGGCCGGTCGGCATCGAGGCGGTCGCGGCGTCGCTCTCCGCGGAGCGCGGCACGCTCGAGGAGGTCGTCGAGCCATTCCTGTTGCAAGTCGGGCTGATCGCGCGGACGCCGCGTGGCCGGGTGGCGACCGCCGCCGGGTACCAGCACATGGGCCTCGTCGCGCCGAGCAAGGCGCCATCGGGTGGGCAGGGCGGCGCGCAGGGTCGGTTGTTCTGATCTCGGTCTGATCTCGGTCTGATCTCGGTCTGATCTCGGTGTGAGACAGTTGCCTCGTGCGAGGGAAGACGGTCGCTCTCACGGGAGCGAGCTCCGACATCGGGCTCGAGACCGCCCGGGCACTCGCGGCGCAGGGTGCGCGGCTCGTCATGTTCAAAAAGGGGTCAGACGCAACTTGCGCAACTTGCGATCTGGAACTCCTCGCAATTCCTGATGCGTGGGGGTCAGACGCAACTTGCGCAACCTGCGCTCGAGAACGCAAGTTGCGCAAGTTGCGTCTGACCCCTT
The DNA here is from genome assembly GCA_046590445.1 of Kofleriaceae bacterium. Classification (GTDB taxonomy): domain Bacteria; phylum Myxococcota_A; class Polyangia; order Haliangiales; family Haliangiaceae; genus JABFXX01. Next base: position 9 of record JBKJUF010000471.1, on the reverse strand, counting down.
TTTGATCCG
>JBKJUF010000385.1:0-7058 GCA_046590445.1 Kofleriaceae bacterium | reverse complement strand
TACGAGCCCGTGATCTCGCAGGCGATCGAGGCCGAGAATCAGTCCGCCAAGGAGCGGCTCGACTTCGCGCTCGCGAAGATGGCCGAGGAAGATCCGACGTTCCGCACCCACGATGATCCCGAGACCGGGCAGACGCTGATCCGCGGCATGGGCGAGCTCCACCTCGAGATCATCGTCGACCGTATGAAGCGCGAGTACGGCGTGCAGGCGCGTGCCGGCAAGCCGCAGGTCGTGTTCCGCGAGACCGTGCTCGGCGAGGGCGAAGGCCACGCGATCTTCGAGCGCTCGAGCTCGGCATCCGGCAAGGAGCAGCCGATCTACGGCGAGGCGACGTGCCGGGTCAGCCATCGTCCGCGCGGCAGCGGCATGGAGTTCAAGCGCGCGCTGCCCACGAGCGCGCTGCTGCCCGACAACATCGTGCAGGCCGCGATGCAGGGCCTCCGCGACGCCGCGTCGAGTGGCCCCGACGGGTACCCGCTCGAGGACGTCGAGGTCACGCTCACCAACCTCGTGCTGCAGGACGGCGCGAACGGCGAGATCGGTTCGCGCGCCGCGGCGGCCGAGGCCTTCCGCCGTGCCGTCGGCAACGCGAGCCCGTCGCGGCTCGAGCCGATCATGGCCGTCGAGGTCACCGTCGACGACGAGTTCATGGGCGCGATCATCGGCGACCTCAACCAGCGCCGCGGTCAGGTCCAGGAGGTCGGCTCGCGCGGTGCGAAGCGCCTGGTCGCCGCGCTCGTCCCGCTGCGCAACATGTTCGGCTACTCGACGCGGCTGCGCAGCCTCAGCGAGGGCCGCGCGACCTTCTCGATGCTGTTCCACGCCTACGACACGCTGCAGAGCGCCGCCTGATTTCGACTCGCGCGCCGGTGGACCCTGCCGGCTCGAGCTGCCTGCCAGCTGCTTTCCGGTACGCACCATTGACTGCGCGCACTCGAGGTGCGGATAGTCCGGCAGTGAAGAGAAATCAACTTCTGGTGGGCCTGACGGTGGTGTTGTCGACGCTCGGCTGCGGCAGTGATGGCGACTCGCGCGAGTGCGGGCCCGGCACGACGGAGATCGACGGCGTGTGTACCGGCGATGCCGACATCATGTGCACCGGCGGCACGAAGCTCAACGCAGACGGCACCGCCTGCGAGGTCGACCCGGCTTCCTGTCAAGACGGCACCGTGCTCGTCGATGGCGCCTGCGTCGACCCCGGTCACGTCACCGCCGACGTCGAGGAGGCCATGGAGCCGAACGGCCTCGGCCTGTTCGGCGAAGCCAGCGCGGAGGGCGCCGGCGACGTCGTCCTCAAGCCGGTGGGCCAGAGCTCCGTCATCCACGGCAAGATCGTGCCGTTTCAGGATGTCGACGGCGACGGTCAGACCGATCCGGACGTCGACACGTACCTCCTCGAGGTCACCGCGCCCACGATGCTCACGGTGAGCGCCGATGGATTGCACGGCCTGGCGGCAGGCTTTTTGTCCGCGGCCGCCGTCGACGCCGGGCATCCGCTCGAGGACTGGACGCGGTTCGGCCTCAACCTCACGGGCGACACCTCGCAGCGCTCGCTGTACCTCCCGGTGGCCGGGCTCTACATCCTCGCGGTCGCCGATACCCGCACGCTGTTTCTCACGGGGGCCGCGGCCGCCGCAGCCACCGGCGCACCGGCCTTCGAGTACTACGTCACGGTCAACCAGGCCACGGCCACGGCGTCACCGCTCACGGTGACCGACGGTGTCGCGACGAGCGCGGGCATGCTCGCGCCGGGTGAAGTGAAGCTGTTCACCGTCCCGATGGGCCTCGGCATCAACAGCGCAGAGCTCGAGGTTCCGGCCGATCAGGCAATCGAGTCGATCGTCGTCGTGAACACCACCGGCGCCACCTCGGTCGTCAAGGCGGCCGTCGACGGCGACGCAGGTGTGACCGCAGCCGACGTCGCGATGGTCGGTTTCAAGACCGGCGACACCACGATCGTGGTCGCCGACCACGTCTACAACTACGCACACCAGCCGGTCACGTACGGCCTGACCGTCACGACCGGGACCGCAGCCGCGCTGCCCACCGACGGTACCGCGGTCACGCAGCCAGCGAACGACACGAGCTTCAGCACCTTCTATTACGACGTCGCCGCGGCACTCGAGATCCGCGGGATGAACATCACGTTCAACGTGCCGGTCACCGGCGCGGTCGTGAACGAGCAGCTGGGGCTGTTCGCGTTCTTCACGTTCGATCCGGACCTCGGGTTCAGCCTCGGGGACACGTTCACGTCGTACAAGGGCCTGCTTCGCCACCCCGCCGCGGGTCGCTACTACTTCGTCGTGTTCGATCCGAACGACGCCGTCACCCAGATCCAGGCGACGAGCGCCCACGCGGCGGTCACGCCGGGCACGGTCGTCAAGGGCACGCCGCTGACCAATCAGGCGATCACCGCGTTCGAGTCGAACCCGTTCAGCTATGCCGCTGGCGCCGAGGATGCGTGGCAGCAGTTCAACGCGACCGGCACGAACACCGGCAACCTGGTCGCCACGTTCTTCAATCCCGCGAACGTCACCCGGTTCACCCGGGGCTACGGGTTTGGCCGGCTCGACGCGCTGGCCTCGAGCTGCGTCGTCGGTGCGACCGACTTCTGCGCGGACGTCACGCCGATCTTCGCGCAGGCCTATCCGGCGACCGGCGCGCCACAGGGTCGCGTCCTGCTCGGCGACGGCACCACGAACTACTTGCTCACGGTCAACACCGCGACCGTGACCGGCGGGCCGACGTTCAACCTCGACTTCACGCGACGCCCGCACACCGATCTCGGCGCGGCCGCGATCGGCACGCAGGTGACCGCCGATAACCAGCCGCTCGATGGCACGGTCACGGTCCAGCGCTACCTGCTGCGCGCCACCGCCGGCTACGGGCTCACGGTCAACGTCAGCCCCGATCAGGGCACCCTCGACACCCGCATCCAGCACGTGAACAGCAACGAGTCTGCGCGGGGCGCGCTCGTCAACAACGGAATTGCCGGCGCCGACGACATCGTCCAGATCGTCCAGAACGGCGAAGGCTTCACGGCGTTCACCGTGACCTCGACGGCGCCGATCGCGGGCGGCACGTTCGATCTCACCATCGACCCGACGGCCAACGTCACCTACACCGCGGCAGCGGGCGCGACGGCATTCTCCGACGCGTGTGCCGGTGGCGGAACGGCGGTCGCGATGAACAACACCGACGAGGGCAGCTCGGTCGCGAACGTCAACACGCCCGCCGGGTTCAGGTACTTCGGCTTCGCGTCGCCGCAGATCAAGGTGTTCTCGAACGGCTTCGCCTCGGTCGTCACCTCGACGGCTTGCACGACCGTCGGCAGCAGCTGCTTCTTCACGAACGGCGATCTGCCCAACGCAGCCTCGCCGAACGGGATCATCGCCCCGTACTGGGATGACCTCGTGGTCGCAACGGTCAACGGGGTCTGCCAGAAGGTCGCCGGCACCAAGCTCATCATCCAGTGGACCGGTACGCGGTTCAACGTTTCGACGGACGTCGTCTCGTTCCAGATGATCCTCGATGGCGCGACCAACACCGTCGAGCTCGTCTACGGAGCGACGCACGTGCCAACCGGGACGACCGCGACGATCGGGCTCGAGAACCAGGTCGGCGGCGCGGCGAACAAGATCGGGTTCAACACGGCAGCCGTGATCACGCCCGGCGCATCGAAGCTGTTCACGCCAAATTGAGCGCGGTACCAGACCTCAGCGGCCGCAGCTGTAGACGCTGTCGTTGAGGTCACCCTCGAAGTGACAGCTCGCGACCTGATCGCAGGTGGTCGGCACGAGGATGAGCGGCAGCAGCATGTACTGGGGTGCCGTCCCCGGTGCGCCGAGCGCGAGGCGCGTGAACATGCGGCGCGGCTCGAAGCTGGCGATCGCACCCGCGATCGACATCCGGTAGCTGCACGCGTCCTCGTGCCGGAGCTTCACCGCGAGCTCGTACATTTCACCCGAGCTCTGGTTCGTCGACCCCAGCTTGACGTCGGCGGCGAAGCCGAGCGGCGTCCCGGCGCGCGGGAACTGGAGCATCGTCGTATCGTCATCGGCGCAGCGCTGCTGGAGGACCTGCGAGACGTCGAACGTGAAGCTCTCGGCGCCCGGACACAGCTCGTAGTGGGTGAAATCGGCTGCCTTGCTGACCGGCAGCGTGCACTGGAGGCGCGTGCTGGTGAACGCCGGATCCGCAGACTGTGCGAGGCAAGTCCTCAGCTGGCTTGGTGTCGAGGCCTCGGCGCACGCCGACGCGCAGACCTGATCCGACACGCAGTAGCTCGACGCACCACATGGATCGATCGCGGGCGACGGTCCGTCCTTGCAGGTCGGGCCGCCAAGGCGACAGATCTCGCGGAACGGACTGATCTGGAGGGTCGTGCACGACAGCTCCTCGGGCGCGGGCTCCTGCGTGCCGTTGTTCGCGAACGTGCTGCAGTCACCGCCATCGATGAATCCATCGCAATCGGGATCGTTCCTCGGGACGATGAAGGCGCGGCCGCCGAACTCACCGCCGGACCAGCGCTCGAAGCCCAGACAGGTGAAGCCCAGCGCCGCGGGCTCGGTCCAGGTCTCGACATAGTCACCATCGGGTGGAACCGGCGCTGGCAGCTTCCCGGTCGCGGGGCGGAGCTGGACGATGAAGTGCTGGGTCTCGCCGTCGAGATCGAGCTCGGGCAAGAGCGCCGCCGATGGCTGCATGCCGAGCCCGAGCGCGGCGACCGTGGTCAGCCGGCTCGAGACCTCGCTCCCCTTGATGTGGAACGTGGCGACGCCGTCCCGGACTTTCGCGACGTATGCACGCGCCTCGCTCGCGTTGCTGTCATCGCGAAAGAACACGCGACCGGGCAAGATGCTGCGAGACGGATCGGGGCTGATGCCTGGACATTCGCCGCATTCCTCGATGCCGAGGAACAGCTCGACCTCGCTGGCCGGTGCGTCGGGATCGGTTCGCACCTCGATGACGATGCCGTCATCGCAACCGGCACCGAGCACCATCGCGGAGACCACCACGAGCCAGGCAGGTCGCATCTCTCGAGGATACCGCCGCGCAACCCGCGAAGTGAAAGTCCGTGCGCTCCGTGTGATCGGCACAGCAAGAAACCGAGTCGCCCACATCGGCACCGTGACACCGCTGCCGCGGTTGTTGCCAGCCGGGCGCTACGGCGTGGCACGCAGCGGTGCGCCGATGCAGCGCCGGAAGCCAAGGTCGATCGTGCCCTCGACCCGGCAGGCGTTGGGCGCGTCGCAGGTGTTGCTGCTCTGGACGACAAAGTCGACGGTGAGCCCGATCGCGGCGCCGCGGCCATTGACCAGATCGACCGCGAGCAACGCAGTGATCTTCGCGTTGGTGCCGTTTAAAAACGGATATGTCAGCGACGACGGCGACAGCGCGAACACACATGCGTCGGTGGGAGGCGGTGCCGATAGCATCAGCGACGTACCCGTCAGGAGCAGGGAATGCCACTCGTCCTCGGCACGGCGGAACTGGAAGCTACCCGCGCAACCGGACGCCAGGCCCGTGGTGGCGGGGAGCTTCGCGGCGCCGGGGCAGATCGAGAGCCCACCGCCTAGCTGGATCACTGAGAAGTTGCACAGGATGCGCGGCGCCAGGGACGATTTTGCCGCGCAGTCGAGCGTGTTCTGATTCGCGCAGTCCGTGCACAGGCTCATCGGCGCGCAAAAGCGAGACGGTTCGCAGCCGTCGGGTAACGCGCCCATGCCGTCGACGCACGCCGGCCCCCCGAGCGTGCATGCCTGGATCGCGATACCGTCGCCGAGCGGCTCGATGGTGTCCTCCGCGAGGCAGCGCAGCGCCGCGAGGTCGGCGCGCGAGCGGCCGTTCCACACGTGGGGCTGGCACTCGTTGCTCGCGCCGGTCTGGTACCCGTCGCAGTCCGGATCCGCGTGGTTGACGACGAGCGCGTTGCGCGGCACGGCGGTGGGCTCGGTCGCGTGCACGAGCACGCAGGTCCGATCCGCGGCCGCCGGTCCCCACAGGTGCACCGCGGGGATGGAGCCGGGCACCGGCACCGGAATCGTCGCGAGCTCGAGGATGTACTGCAGGACCTCACCATCGGGCACGGCGACGTAGAACCGCGAGGCGATCGCGATTGGCGCATCGTCGCGAAAGCCGATCGCGATGATCGCGCCGAGCTTTGGCGCCGAGCCCGGGGCGAACACGAAGCGCGCGGTGGTCTCGCCGCCGGCGAGCGTGATCACGTCGAGCTCGTTGCCCGGATCGCGCGGCCAGTACGTCCCCATCGGCGGCGGGCTCGTGATCGGATAGTCGCCCGGCACGATCGACTCGGTTGCCTCCTCGCCGGTGCCGATGTAGAGCCGCACCTGCTCGGTTCCCGTCGGTGCATGGACCTCGATCACGAGGGCGCTCGAATCGCAGCCCGCCGCGCAAGCGGTCGCGACCATCACGAGGAACCACGACCTCTGCATCGGACGAGCTTATCGCGATCCACTCCCATAAGTGATTGTCGAAGTGCGCGCGTGCACGCGTGAAAACTGGCCCGCTCGATGCCGTCCCTCGACGATCATTTTCATGGCTTCTCGTTCGACGGCGCGCGCGATGCGCCCGGTTCGCGCGCCGCTACCGGCTCCGGTTGCGGCGCCTGTCATCAAGTGGGTCGGCGGCAAGACCAAGCTCCTGCCCGAGCTGCTCGCGCGACTCCCCGACCGCTTCGGTCGCTACTACGAGCCGTTTGCCGGAGGTGCCGCGCTGTTCTTCCGGGTCGCCCCGACGCGCGCGGTGCTCGCCGACTCCAACGCCGATCTGATCAACCTCTACGCGGCGATCGCGGAGGATCACGCGGCCGTCGTGCGCCGGCTGCAGCACCACCGGACCGCGCACTCGGAGGCGCACTACTACGAGATGCGCGAGCGCTGGAACCAGCAGCGTCCGTCATGGAACGCCGCGGAGCGCGCGGCGGCGTTCATCTACCTCAACAAGACATGCTTCAATGGCCTCTGGCGGGTCAATCGCTCGGGCGCGTTCAACGTGCCGATCGGTCGCTACATCGATCCGCCGATCTGCGTGCCCGA
>JBKJUF010000348.1:0-7012 GCA_046590445.1 Kofleriaceae bacterium | reverse complement strand
GGCGTGTTCGTCGTCGTCCGTGCCGTCGCCGGCGTGTTCGTCGTCGTCCGTGCCGTCGCCGGCGTGTTCGTCGTCCGTGCCGTCGCCGGTACGGACGTCCGGCCAGCCATCGGCGCGCCCGTCGTCATGCGTGCAGGCGCAGGCGTGCCCGTGTTCGGCCGTGCTGTCGGGAGGGTAGGAACCGCCGTCGCGAGCGGAGTCGGCTCGCTCAGAAGAGTTCCAGGGGCTGCAACCGTCGTCGAGGCGCTCGCGCCAGCTGTCGCACCCGTCGGCGGTGGTTGGGTCAGCCCGGTGCGCCGCATCGGCGGCGGCTGGGTCTTGCCGGGTCGGTATGCGACGAGCGGCTGCTGCCGCGTCGGCGGCGGCTGTGGCTTGCCCACACCGGCCCGAGCGCTGAGGCCCGAGCTCGAGCCACTCGCACCTCCGAGCCCGGATCGGCTTGTGGTCGCCGGCGCCTCGGCGTGTGTCTGCTGGACGTTGACCGCACTGCATGCAGCGAGCGCGTACGCGACGGCGCGCACGATGCGCGGCTCGACGCCGAGGAGGTCGAGCTCGGCGAGCGACGCGCCGTTGAGGAGCGCGTCGAGCATCGGGCGCTCGCTGTCGGCGAACCCGAACTGCGGGAGATCATCGTACGTGTCCGGCTTGAGGCGATACCAGCTGCCAAAGCTGGCGAGCTCGGTGCCGAGCCGGCTCTCCGAGAAGTTTTGCCGCGCGCCGATGTAGATCACCGCGCGGACGTCGAGCTCGGTGCCTGGAACGATCGGCAACGTCACCTGATCGGCGACCACGAAGTCCCCTCGATCGACCGAGAACGTGCGGGCGGCGCGCTGCGCGATCGTCCGCCGCCGCAGCCGCAAGGCCTGCTCGGGGCTGAGGTGCAGGTGCTCGGTGAGCACGTCGAATTCATCGAGGTGCGGCGCCGCGGCCTGCCGGCGCACGAGCTCTGCGACCTGAGACGTCGAGACCAGCCCGCCCGTCATGGCCACCCGCGCCGCCGAGTCGGCAGCCAGCGGGGAGGCCGCCGCAACGATCGCGCCACGCGCATAGACGATCTCGTAGCACTTGCCCTCACTGGTGAGCGTGAGCTGGCCGCTGACACCGCGCAGACCGAAGGCGGCGAGCGTCCGCCCCCACGGCCGATCACCGACGCTGCCGCGCGACAGCTCGGTCATCTCAGGGCCCCCTACGCCACAACCTGCGGGCCACAAATGCGATGGCCGCGACCACGATGATAACGACCACGACCGCGAGCACGGTCTCGTTGCCTTCGGCGTACCCCCACATCGCGTCAGCATTAGGATGAAAGGGACGTCGTCCCGAGTCAACGCCGGTCGCTTCGTTGCGCTACAATCGAGGTCGGATGAGCACGTCATTCCCGCTTGACGGGATGCGGATCCGCTTCGCGGGCGCGACAAATATCGGTCGCAAGCGTGACCATAACGAGGACTCGATCTCGCTCCCCGAGAACGAGCGTCTGGCGATCGTGGCCGACGGCATGGGTGGGCATGCATCCGGCGAGGTCGCGAGCCGGCTCGCCGTCGAGCTGATCAACGATCACTTCAACGAGACCGCGAAGCAGCAGACCCTGACGTGGCCGTACAAGGTCGACCGCGACCTGCGCACGCACGTCAATCGCATGGTCACCGGGATCATGCTCGCGAACCTCGAGATCTGGGAGCGCTCGCAACGCGAGTCGCGCTTCAAGGGCATGGGAACCACCTGCGTCGCGGTGTACTTCCTCGAGGATGCGCTGATCATCGGTCACGTCGGTGACAGCCGCTGCTATCGCACGCGCAACACCGAGATCACGCAGCTGACCGAGGACCACTCACTGATCAACGACTACATCCGCATGAAGCGGGTGACGCCGGAAGAGGCCGAGAACTGGCCGCACAAGAACGTCATCGTGCGTGCGCTCGGCATGAAGGAGAGCGTGCAGGTCGACATCTTCACCGAGAAGCCGCACCTCGGTGACACCTACCTGCTGTGCTCCGACGGGCTGACCGGCATGATCAAGGATGACCAGATGCAGCACATCCTGATGACCGAGCGAGATCTCGACCGCGCGGTCGATCGCCTGATCTCGGCGGCGAACGAGGAAGGCGGCATCGACAACATCTCCGTCGTGCTGGCCCGTATCGAGACGCCATGACCGCGAAGTGGATGTTCGCGCTCCTGATCGCGGTCGCGGGGAGCGCGCCCGGCTGCAAGAAGCAGGAGGCCGCTCCGCCTCCCGCCGATAACCGGCCACCGCCGATGCCCGAGGCCGAGCTCCGGCGCGGCGCGGATGCCTGCAACGCCTACGTCGACAAGGTGTGTGCGTGCGCGAGCACCGTCGCTGCCGCGAAGGAGCGCTGTGCGCTCGCGAAGTCGCTGCCCGAGGCGATCGAGGTCGCGCGCCAGGTCTCGATGAGCAAGGACTCGGTGGGGCTCGACGTGCTGCAGGCCGCCGACAGCATCCGCAAGACCGTCGCGCAGTGCATCGAGCAGACCGCGCAGCTCCCGACGCTCGGTTGCTGAGGGACAGACGCAACTTGCGCAACTTACGATCTGTAAGTGCGCATGGCGTTGCGAGCCATCAGCACTTACGCATCGTAAGTTGCGCAAGTTGCGTCTGTCCCTCTTCAGGTGATCACGATCGGGCCCGCGTCGGAGGCGGTCACGGTCGCGCCGGCCCACACCACAGTGTCGCGGATCGAGGCGTGGACCTCGGCGCCCTCACCGACGATCGCGTTGGGGCCGATTGTGACGTCGGCGCCGATCAGCGCGCCCGCGCCGATCCTGAGCGGCTCGACAAGGGTTGCCGAGTCGTGGACGTGGGCTGCGGGATCGACGCCGGCGAGCGGCCCGGGCGGATGGCGGAGGCGCGCGCCGCGGAGCAGCGCCCAGTTGGATTCGAGGTAGCGCTCGGGCGTCGAGTGCTCGGCGAAGTAACCGTCCGTGTGCTCGTAGGCGGCGAGCCGTTCGCCGGCGCGCAGCCACGGCAGGTAACCCTGACGGATCGAATCGGACTCGCCGTCCGGCAGCCGGGCCATCACCGACGGTCGGGTGACGTGAACGCCGCAGAACATGTGCTGGCCGTCGCCGAGGATGTCGATGATGCGCGGGCCGCGCTCGTCGGTGACGACGTGGACGGCTCCCCACGCCTTGGCATCGGGGACCCGGCGGACGACCATCATACCGAGGACGTCGCCGGCGGCGTGGTAGGCGGCGACGAGCGCGCTGACGTCGAGATCGAAGATCAGCTTGCCGTTGCACGACACGAACGGCTCGTCGGTGCCGGCGGGATCGAGCAGGGGCAGTGCGTGCTTGAGCCCGCCGCCGGTGCCGAGGAGCGTCGGCTCGTGAATGTAGCGGACGCGTGCGCCGTAGCGCTCGCCATCGCCGATCTCGCGCTCGATCACGTCGGCGCGATGGTGCGTGTTGATCACGATGTCGCGGATGCCGTGCGCGACGAGGTTCGTGATCCCGTACGCGAGGATGGGATGGCCGCACACCGGCAGCATCGGCTTGGGGCGCTCGGAGGCGAGGGGGCCGAGCCGGGTCGAGAGCCCGGCGCACAGGAGCATCGCGCGCATCGCGCGATCACCGTAGCAGCGCGGGTCGCGCACCGCTAATTCGCAACCCATCCCTGCATGTGCCAGCGTGAGGGCATGCGGATCGCACCGCTGGATCGCTCGCAGCTCGCCGGCGCCGAGCTCGTCCTCGCCGACGCGTGCGCGTTCGATCGTGCGACCGAGGTCGCCGACGAGAAGCTGTTCGAGCCCGGTCCGGCGGGCTCGGCACGCGCGTTCGGGGCGTGGGATGGCGACGCGTTGGTCGGGATCGCCGCGATCGCGAGCCGTTGGCTGCGGGTGCTCGCGGTCGCGCCGCGGTCGCGCCGACGTGGCGCGGGGAGCGCACTGCTCGCCGCCTGCGAGACGGCTGCCCGTGATGCCGGCGAGCCTGGCCTGCGCACGCTCGACCAGCCCGGCAATTACCTCGCGCCCGGCATCGACGAGCGCAACGCGTACGCGATCGGCTGGCTCGAGCGCCGCGGCTGGCTGCGCCACGGCGAGCCGCGAACCAACGTCCTGATCGATGTGCGCACGAACCCGCGCGTCACCGCCGCTCGAACGACCGCGCTCGCCGACGCCGCCCGCGGACGTGGCTACGAGATCCGACGCGCGCGGCCCGACGAGCGAGCGCTGCTCGCTGCGGTCGCGGCCGAGTTCGGCGGCGCGTGGCCGTGGGAGCTCGAGCGTGCGCTCGGGCACCAGCCAGCGGGCGTGCACGTCGCGCTCGCTGATGGCGGGTACTGCGCGTTCGCCGCGCACGACGGCAACAACCGCGGCCTCGGGTGGTTCGGTCCGACCGGCACGTGGCCGGCGCATCGCGGCAAGGGGCTCGGCGAGGTGCTGTTGCTCGCATGTCTGGTCGACGTCGCCGCCGAGCATCCGCGCTGCGAGGTCGCGTGGATCGGCCCGCGCCCGTTCTACGAGAAGGTGGCCGGGATCGTCGACGAGCGGCGCTTCGTGGTGCTCGCGCGCACGCTGTGACTACGCGACCGGAGGTGGCCCGTAGGACAGCGCGAGCCAGCGCGACAGGTTCGTCGCCGACCAGCCGACGCCGTAGAGCCGCGGATAGATCACGCGAGGATCGTCGCGCTCGATCGCCTGCATGATCCGGATCGCGAGCTCGGCGGGCTCGCCAGTCGGCGCGAACCGCCCGAACAGCCCGCCGCCGCCGTACGCGTCGCGCGCGCCTTGCTCGAGCGCCGAGCGCACCAGCCCGGGATACACCGTGAGCACCTGGACGCCGTGGGGCTCGAGATCCGCGCGCGCGATCTCGGAGGCCATCGCGAGGCCGGCCTTCGAGGCGCCGTAATACGTGCAGCCCTTGAGCGGCACCTTGCCGGCCATGCTCGCGATGTTGACGATCAGGCCGCGCCCGCGCTCGACCATGCCGTGAACGACGAGATCCTGCAGGCGCAGCGGCGCGAGCAGATCGACCGCGAGCAGATCGCGCGCCTCCTCCCACTGCCACGACGCGACGTGCTTCACGCGCATGATGCCCGCGCAGTTGACGAGCCCATCGAGCGGACCGCGCGCGGCGATCCGCTCGACCGCCGCGGGCAAGCCGTCGAGGTCGCGAAGATCGATGCCATGGGTCGTCGTGGTGCCGAGCTCGGCCGCGAGCGGCGCCATCGCCGCGGCGTCACGATCGAGCAGCGCGAGCTGGGTGCTGGGCCACGCTGCGCGCATCGCCCGCGCGACCGCCGCGCCGATCGCGCCGGCAGCCCCGGTCACCAGCACGTGCTCCGGCGTGGCAGTGACCGTCACGCCTGCCCCGCGTCCAGCGCGAACCACAGCAGGAACGTGCGCTGGTCGGCGCGCTTCCACATCGCCGGTCCGAGGAACAGCCCTGGCGAGACCTCGCGGATCTCGTCGTGGATGCCGCGGATGTAGCGCGGGTTGACGTCGAGATCGTAGTCGAGGATCAGCGACGAGTTGCCGTCGAGGCTCGACGGCTCGAACCGGGTCGCGAACGGAAATAGGTTCTGGCGGCCGAGCGCACCGGGGATCGAGACGCGGTTGTGGCCGACGCCCTCGGTGTCGCTCGCCGCCTGGAACGTCTTGCCCTCCCAGATGAACGACGGCGAGCCGGCCCACCGGCGCAGCGGCTTCGCAAAGAGCGGCGGCACGCCGCGCACGACGAGCATGCGTCCGACGAGCGGACCGTCGATAGCGTACATCGAGGCCGGCGCGGCCGCAGCGCGATACAGCGCGTCCAGCTCGTCGCGTGAGCGGGCGGCCAAGGTCTCCAGCGAGTGGAGAGAGCGAGACGTCGAGACTGAGGAGGTTGCGGTCTGCATGAGCATCCTTGGGCTGGGCTCTGGCGCGCGGTCGATGAACTGGGGTGGCTCTGCGAAGACCTCGTGACGGTGCCAGCGTTTCGTGCGCGGTTCGCTGGCTCGCAACGCTACGTGGTCCGCAGCATCAACAAGTACTCTACGTTGCCGGCCGGCCCGGTGATCGGCGACTCGACGTCGTCGCCCGCCACGAAACCGTGCTCGGCGGCCCACGTCCGGATCTTGTCGACCGCGCCGCGCCGCGCTCCCTCGTCGCGAACCACCCCGCCCTTGCCGACGAGGTCGCGGCCGACCTCGAACTGCGGCTTGACCAGCGCGATGATCGGTTTCCCCGCAGGCGGCCGCAGCAACTCGGCGATCCGTGGCAGCACGAGCGTCAGCGAGATGAACGACACGTCGATCACCGCGAGGTCACACGCCTCGGGCACCAGCGAGAGATCGATGTTGCGGACATTCTCTCGTTCGAGCACGACGACGCGCGAATCCTGGCGAATCGACCACGCCATCTGTCCATAACCAACGTCGATCGCGTAGACCCGCGTGGCGCCGCGCCGGAGCAACAGATCGGTGAATCCGCCGGTCGACGCGCCGATGTCGAGGGCGACGAGCCCCGTGGGATCGATCGCGAACGTGTCGAGTCCCTTCACGAGCTTGAGTGCCCCACGCGACACATACGGGTGATCGGGCTCGCGCAGCGTGATCTCAGCCGCCGGATCGACGAGCGTTCCGGGCTTGGTCTCGGGCTGGCCCTTGACCGAGACGACGCCGGACATCACCAACGCGCGCGCGCGCTCGCGGCTCGCGACCAGGCCGCGATCGACGAGGAGCTTGTCGAGCCGTTCGCGCGCCATGCTGGTGCATTGTAGGGCGCTCCCGGACGCAGACCCGCGACAAGTAGCACGAGCGTTCAATTCTGATGTCGTGACCACAAAGACGAGGAAACCCGGCAGGCGATCCTCGCGCGAACGCGCCGAGCCTTCGAACCTACGGCGTGCCTCCCGCAGCCTTCGATCTCGTGCGCGAGGTCGACCGCATGCTGCGGACCTGAGCCGTTGGAGCACGCTTGACAGGCTCGTACCCCGCTGGTACCCATACCGCCGTTCCCGGGGTCTTAGCTCAGCTGGGAGAGCGCTAGAATCGCACTCTAGAGGTCAGGGG
>JBKJUF010000314.1:0-4212 GCA_046590445.1 Kofleriaceae bacterium | reverse complement strand
ATGTTCAGCGGGTCAACAAGATCGTCGGGTCCCAGCATCTGATCATCGACCTGCTGCTCGCGGAGCTGGCGTACGCGGGCGTGCTCGACGACCGAGTCGACGTCGTGCTCGCCGCGGGTACGATCACCTTCGTGTCACGCGAGACGCTGATCCAGATGAAGCGCCTGGCAGGGCGGCCGATCGACCTCGCTGACATCGAGAAGCTCGAGGGTCGCGATGAGCCGTGACCTGAACCCTCGAGATGTCGAACGGCGGCTGGCCGCGCTCGCGGCGGTCTACGTGCCGGAGAGCGTCGAGGAAGGCCGCGCGCGCCTGAGGAGCGAAGCGATGGCGCCAGACGCGCTTGCGAGCAGCGTCGCCCGGAACCTGGAAGAGCTGCGTGCACTCGATGACCTGACCCGCTATCTGCACGAGCACGCACGCCGGCGGTGATGTCAGGCGATCAACCCGGGCGGCGGAGGTCGGAGATGTCGACCTTGCGCGCGGCGAGGCTCGGCTCGAAGCCGACGACGTTCGCGCGCCAGCGGACGTACTCGGCCTCACTGACCGGGACGACCTGCGCGAGCGTGATCGCGGGTGGGTGCTCGTCGAGCGGGAGCTCGAGCTTCCAGAGGCGAGGGACGGCGATGTAGGCGTGCGGCAGGCGCTGCGAGAGATCGGTGACGCCGAGCGCGCCGATCACGTCGCGCACCATCACGCCGGGCTCGGGGAAGAAGTTGTTGTCGGAGAGATGAAACGCGAGGTTCGCGAGGATCTGCCCGCAGAGCTCGGTGTCGATCACGGTCGACATGATGAGCTCGAGGCGAGGGCGCGCGGCTTCGGGCCACTGGTGGTTCGAGAAGCCGAGCGAGACGTACGTGAACTGGCTGAACAGCGGCTGGTTGATGATGCGCGCGACGTCGATCGCGCGCGCAGCATCGGCGGAGTGGCGATACGAGCGTGTCGAGAAGGTGGGGAACACGTCGCGCAGCGCGTCCGCGGCACGCGTCGAGACCGCGAGGTACTGCGCGAGCGAGGGGACGCCGCGCGCCATCTCGGCCCACGACGGTTGCAGCGCGAGCGTGCGGCGGAGGTAGCTCTGCGCGACGACCTTGTTGCCGACGTCGGCGTGCGCGACCGCGCCGCCCCACAGGGCCGTGGCGCTGTGGGGCGCAAGGCCGATCGCGTGATCGAACGCGCGCGCGGCCTCGTGGGGCTTGCCCATGCAGAGCAGCGCGTGCCCGAGGCCCTTCCACGCGAGCGCGTGCGGCGGAAACAGCTGAGTGGCTTTCTCGAAGCGCGCAGCGGCGTCCGGAAATTTCTCGGCACGGAACAGCTCGTGCGCCTCCGCGACAAGACTATCGGCCGCAGCCTGCGTCATGCGCTTGCCGTCGTACCACGCGAGGTCGGGGTCCGCGAAGCTGCTATGCTCCGCGTTCGATGGCCGCAGGCGTTGGAGCTGATGTAGAGGCGCTGTGCTCGAAGTGCGGCGACGTGTGGCACGTGGTGGTCGCCAAGGTTGGCGAGAAGATCGTCAAGGTGCAGTGCAAGCAGTGCAGCGGCTACCACCGCTACAAGTCGCCGCACGGTGCACCGGTTGAGGCGAAGCTGCCCTCGAACAAGCGCCCGCCGAAGGAGCCGCGTGCGTCGCGCGATCCCGTCGAGCGCTTCGAGAAGCCCGCCGTCGCTGCCGACATGTCGAAGCCGGCGCGGTCGTATCGCGCGAGCGAGCGGTTCGAGGTCGGCGAGCGCGTCGAGCATCCGTCGTTCGGCCAGGGCATCGTCGAGCTGACCGAGCCCGGCAAGGTCACGGTGTTCTTCGGCAGCGGACGCCGCGTCCTCGCGCAGGCGAAGGAGGCGACCGGGGCCGGCAGTGGCGCGGGCGCCGGCGGGCTGACGCGGCCCAAGCCGTTCGATCACACGATCCCGGTGCCCGGCGGCAAGCCCGTCGGGAACACCTGATCAGCGGCCGAGCTGGACCGATCTGGTTTCGGCCGCGTCAGGGGGGGTCAGCGCGTCGCGCGCGGACTCTGCTAGGGTGCGCCCGATGCAGCGTCGGGTACACCTCGGTTGGCTCGGGCCGGCGATCGTCCTCGTCGGTGCGATCGCCGCGGGCGTCGGCATCTGGTACGTGGTAACCGCGAAGCCGAAGGCCGGCGCGGTGATCGACACGATCGCGATCGGCGATGGCGCATCGCTCGTGGTTCGCGCCGAGGCGAGCGGCGGCCGCAACTTCATCGAGCTACGGCGCGGTCCCGACACCGTGTGGCAGGCGATCGTCCCGACGTATGCGGGGCGGCCCGGTGCACCGGGACTCGCGTGGAATCACATCGCGGTCTCGGTGCGGGTGATCCGCGACCGTCGCGCCAAGGTCTTCGCGATCGCGATGCGGGACGGGAGCAAGCTCGGCACGCTCGGCCTCGCGCCGAACCACGGCGAGGTCACCGTGCAGACGACGGGGCCGGTGACGCTCACCGACCACGAGCGATCGTACGAGGTGGTCAGCGGCCCGGGCTGGAGCCAGCTCGTCGCGATCGATCTCAGCACGGGCGAGGCCCAGTGGCGCCAGGAGCTCGGACCGGTACCGATCGATGACGGGGGGGTCGCCGGCGGCAGGGTCTGGATCCGTCAGGGCAACGTGAAACGAGCGTTTCGCGCGACCGACGGCGGCGAATCAGGCTCGCCTAGCTCATCGTAATTACGTCAGTTTCGGCATGGTCGGGAATGAACGCTTCTGACGTGCTGGCGCTATACTGCTCGCTGCATGACGGCTGAACGGCACGTCCAGATCCCTGTAGAAGTCTCGGGCATTCACCGGCTCGAGGTGGTCAGCGAGGAGGCCGCCAAGGAGCGCGAAGCCCGGGAGCGGCCGACGTTGCGTGCGATCGAGCAGTCGGGGCGAACCCCGCCGGCTGCCGGACTCACCGACTTCATCCCGACCGACCTCGGCTCGTCCGAGCTCTACCTGAACCGCGAGCTCACGTACCTCAACTTCTGCTGGCGGGTGCTCCAGGAGGCCGCGGACGACCGGGTTCCGCTGCTCGAGCGCGCGAAGTTCATCGCGATCGTCAGCTCGAACATCGACGAGTTCTTCCAGAAGCGGATCGGCGGCCTCAAGCAGCAGGTCGGCGCGCAGGTCCACTCGATCACCGCCGACGGCCGCACGCCGCAGCAACAGATCGCGGACTGCCTCGAGCTGATGAACGCGCTCGAGAAGAAGAAGGTCATTATCCTCGAGAAGGTGATCGCGGATCTCCGCGCGGTCGGCGTCTGGGTCGCGCCGTACAAGGAGCTCGATGCGAAGGAGCAAGCGTGGGTGCGCGAGTACTACGTGCGCAACATCTTCCCGCTGGTCACGCCGCAGGCGATGGATCCGGCGCACCCGTTCCCGTTCGTCTCGAACCTGTCGCTCAACCTGCTCGTGACGCTGCGCTACGAGAACGACGGCGACTCGCTGCTCGCGCGCGTCAAGGTGCCGATCGGCGGTGGCACGGCGCGGTTCGTGCGGATCGGCCAGTCACGGACGTTCGTCGATCTCGCCGAGGTGATGGTGAACAACCTCGATCTGCTGTTCCCCGGCATGGAGGTCGAGGCCTGCTCGATGTTCCGGGTCACCCGCAACGCGATCACCGAGCGCGACGAGGAAGAGGCCGAGGATCTCCTCGAGATGATCGAGATCGAGATGCGCGAGCGCAAGTTCGCACCGGTCGTGCGGCTCCAGGTCGACAAGATGATGCTGCCCTTGCTGCGCGGTCGGATCGCCGCCGAGCTCGGGCTCGACGAGCACGCCGACGTGTTCGAGGCCGAGGGCATGCTCGGCCAGCGTGACCTCATGGAGATCGCGACGCTCGACATCCCCGAGATGCGCGACGTACCGCACTCGCCGGTGCCACCGGTCGACTTTCTGACCGACGGCAACATCTTCCACGCGATTCGCGAGTGCAAGAACATGCTCGTGCATCACCCGTACGAGTCGTTCCAGCTCTCGGTGGAGCGGTTCCTGCGCGAGGCATCCGACGATCCGAAGGTCCGCGCGATCAAGATGACGCTGTACCGGACCTCGAAGGACTCCGAGGTCATCAAGCAGCTCGTGCGTGCGGCGCGTAACGGCAAGCAGGTCGCCGTGGTGCTCGAGCTCAAGGCGCGGTTCGACGAGGAGGCCAACATCAAGTGGGCGACGCGCATGGAGCGCGCGGGCATCCACGTGACGTATGGCGTCGTCGGGCTCAAGAC
>JBKJUF010000309.1:0-11247 GCA_046590445.1 Kofleriaceae bacterium | reverse complement strand
TGGGCCCGAGATGAAGGGAGCCAGCGGATGCTGGCGAGTGGGCCCGAGATGAAGCGAGCCAGCGGATGCTGGCGAGTGGGAACGGTGCGGGCTCTCAGGTTTGCTAAGCTCGTGCGTGGTGGTTTCCGACCGACGGCGGCGGATCTTGCGGTTCTTCGGAACCCGCGGCGACCTGCTGGCCGCCGAGAGCCCGGGGCTCGTCGTGTACGATGCGAGTGGCCACATCCGCGTGCGCGCCGAGGTCGAAGGCCTCCTCGATGTGGTCGCTGTCAACGACGAGCTGTGGGCCGTCACCGCGAGCGAGCTGGTGCGGCTCTCCGTCAAGGACGGTCGCGAGCTCGGCCGCGAGCCGCTCGACTACATCGATCCCAACGGGCGGTTCGTGCAGTCGTCGTCGGCGCCGCATCTCCCGGTCTGGCACGGCATCCAGCCCGTCGTCGTGCGCAGCGCGCCCGCACGCACCGAGGCACCAGGTTCCGGCGGTGAGCTGATCTTGCCAGTCGCCGACGGGCGCTGGCTGCTCTGGCAGAGCGGTCAGCTGCGGATGTGGCGAACGATCGGCGAAGCGTGGCGTCGCTCGGTCGGGGAGCCCGGCTCGCGCCCGGTCGATGCGCAGATCGTCCTCGAGGGTCGGCTGTTCGTGCTCGCGCAACGTCGGGCGAGTGATTCCGCCGAGGCTGGCGAGCTACGGCTCACCGTCGTCGCGGTCTCCGATGGCGCGCAGAACACGCACCTCCGCATCCCGGCGGTCCAGCAGCTCGCGTTTGCTGCACGCCGCGGGCTCGCCATCGCGCGCACGCACGACCGACTCAGCGTGGTCGACCTGCGATTCGGCCGCTGGATGCGCGACCTCGTGATCCCCGACGGCATCACCGACTTCGCCGTCGACGAGAGCCTGCAGCGGATCGCGCTCGCGAACGCCGATGGCCTCGAGCTCGTGCGACCTGAAGCGCTGTCGGCCCCTCCCGTCGAGGACCGCGATACAGCTGACACGCGCGCCGCGACAAATGGCGAGAGCCACACCGTCAGCGTCGAGGTGCTGCCCGAGCCAGCGCCACCGGAGCCACCGCCGATCGTCGTCAGCGAGCCCGATACGACGCTCCCGGATGATCCGCTCGTGCGGCTCGTGCCCGTCGAGGTCACCGCGACCGCGACCGCCGCCGAGATCCAGCAGGACGTCCATCTAAGGCTGCAGCTCGCGAGCGCGCGCTCGGCCGTGGCGATCGCACAGGCGTGGGACTGCGGTCGAATCTCGAAACAGGATCCGTCGCGGCCGCCGTTCGCACTCGAGGTCGCCGGCCTGCTCGGGCTCGCGAGCGGCCGTGCCGCCGATGATCTCGCAGCGGCCGGCAGCATGCTGCGCGCGACCGAAGAGCTCGTGCGTACCGGCGAGCAGGCGCGGGCAGATCGGCTGGTGCCGCTCGAGGTTCTCGCGCGCGACTTCCAGCTCACGGCGACCGCCGTCGCGATCCTGTTCGCGATCGTCGCGCCCCACCTGCGCGGGGAGCTCGCGCGGCTCTACGGTATCCTCGCGAATGATCCGGGACGGCCACTCGTCGACGAGCACCTGCTCGGCCTCCTGATCGGCACCGGCTACACCGAGGAGATCGCGCGCGAGCTCGACGGCGATCGGCCACTCCGCCGCTTCGGCCTCGTGCGCATCGGCGGCGGCGAACGACCGTTCGCGGGCCTCGCGGTCGATCCGCTCGTCGTTCGCTACATCGCGAACCAGCCCGCGGAGGGTGAGCCGGATCAGTTCCTCAAGCTGCGCCACGCCGACCGCGATATCGCGGAGCTCCAGATGCCGCGGGTGCTGCTCGCGAAGGCGCTGCGCTTCCTGGCGAGCGCCCGCGAAAACGAGCCCGTGCGGATCGTCGTGCGCGGACGCACCGGCGGCGGACGCCACACGCTGCTGACCTCGCTCGCGGCGCGCGCCGGCCGCTCGCTCGGCGTCATCGACATCACGACGATCCCGCGCGAGGCCGGCAAGCTCGCGCCGGCCGTGGAGGCGGTGCTGCGGCGCGCACTGCTCCGCGGCCTCATCCCGTGCATCGATGGGCTCGAGCTGCTCGCCGCCGAGGAACCCGACACCAAGACGCAGATCGGCATCGTGCTGCGCAGCCATCCCGGCCCGATCGCGATCCGCCTTCCGGCCGACGCGCAGATTCCGCTCGACCCGGGATATTTGTTGCTCGACGTCCCCGGGCGCAACGAGGCCGAGCGCGGCGTGTCGTGGGGCATCGCGCTCGAGCGCTATCACATCGAGCTCACCGACCCGAGCGATCTGGCAGCGCGCTATCGCGTCGGTCCCGGCATCATCGAGCGTGTCTGCTCCGAGCTCTCGAAGCGCCCGGATCGCCCCGCGACGGCCGCGGCCTGGGTCAAGGATCTCGACGATGCCGTGCGCCAGCATCTCGAGAACCGGCTCGGCACCACGGCGAACCGCGTGCACCGGCTCGCGAGCTGGGCCGACATCGTGCTCCCCGAGGACATCACTGACTCGTTGCTCGAGCTCACCGCACGCGTGCGACACCGCAAGATCGTGTACGAGCAGTGGGGCTTCGACAAGACGTTGACGACGGCGCGCGGGATCACTGCGCTGTTCCAGGGCAGCCCGGGCACCGGCAAGACGATGGTGGCCGGCGTGATCGCGCGTGACCTCGGCCTCGAGCTCTACCGCGTCGACGTCTCGCGCATCACCTCGAAGTGGATCGGCGAGACCGAGAAGAATCTCGGCTCGCTGTTCGATGCCGCAGAGGACGGTCAGGTCATGCTGCTGTTCGACGAAGCCGACTCGCTGTTCGCCAAGCGTACCGAGGTCAAGACGTCGGTCGATCGGTACGCGAACATGGAGGTCAACTACCTCCTGCAACGGCTCGACACGTTCGAGGGCATCGCGATCCTGACCACCAACTTCGGCAACGCGATCGACCCGGCGTTCAAACGGCGGCTCACCTACCGCGTCACGTTCCCGTTCCCCGACGAGGAGATGCGCGAGCAGCTCTGGAAGTCGCTGATCCCCCCGCAGGTCCCGATCCAGGGCACGATCGACTTCGTCGGACTGTCGCACCGGTTCCGGCTATCGGGCGGCTACATCCGCAACGCCGCGCTGCGTGCCGCCTTCCTCGCGGCCGAGGAGGGCACGCCACTGACGCACGAGCACCTCGAGCGCGCAGTCCGCATGGAGTTCCGCGAGATCGGCAAGCTCGCCGAGAGCGGCACGCTCGAGTGATCAGAAGACCGGTCTGACCATCACACCCGGCGCAGCGTTTCAGCAGCGATCACCGTGCGAGGTGCTACGGTGAGCCCGTGGCTGTCGAGCGTGCGCGAGATCCGGCGGCGCCCCGTCCGCGCCGCCTCCGCATGAGCGAGCTGTTGCTCGAGCTGGGCGCCATCGACGACGAGCCTCCCGACGCGGGCCGCGACGGCACGCTCTCAGTCGGCGAGCTCGTCGACAAGGCCTCGGAGGGCGGGTTCGGCTTCCTGATCGGCATCCTCTCGTTGATCGCGATCCCGTTCTTCGGGCTCTCGACGCCATTCGGGATCGCGATCGCGCTGATCGGTGCGCAGATGATCGTCGGTCGCACGCAGCCTTGGCTGCCAAAGCGAGCGCGCAAGCGCGAGCTGTCGATGGCGATGCTCGATCGCGTGGCGACCATGCTGTCGCGACGCACACGGTGGATCGGCAAGGTCACGCGCCGCCGGTACGAGGCAATGCTCCAGCCGCGGGTGATCGGCTTCGGCATCACGCTGCTCGCGCTGGGCCTCGCGCTGCCGCTTCCGATCCCGGGCTCGAACCTGATCTTCCTGGTACCGATCTTCATCTACGCGCTCGGCATGCTCGAGCGAGACGGCGTGTGGATCGCGATCGGCCACGTCTGCGTCATCATCGATCTCACACTGATGGTCATCTTCGGCGCGACGATCGTCGCCGTGCTCGCGAAGATCTGGGCCTGGATCAGCTAGAGCGTTGCGAACGCAGGAGCTCGGCGATGTCCTTCTGCCCAGCCGGATCCTCGATCAGCGTGATCGGCTGATGCGCGAGCAGCTCGTCCTCGAGCATGATCTCGATCGCCCGCCGCGCTCCGATCAGGCCCGACGCCCTGCCCGGCATCTGCATCGCCCAGTCCGTCACGCCTGCCTTGCGGATGACGTCGAAGATCCAGCCGACATCCTTGCGAAAGCGTTCGTCGGTGTAGCCCTTGGCGTCACCGAGCCCGAACCACAAGATCCGCGCGAACCGAAGCCTGCGACCGGGAGGGAGCATGACGGTCTCGCCCGCCTCGGCGCGCGCGCGATCCGTCCGGAGCAGCCGCGACAGCCGTCCACACAGCCGCCAGTCCGCGAGGCCGGCCGCGCCACGCAGCGGACGATCGTCCTTGAACACCGGCAGCACGAGGCAATCGCGCTTCACTTCGTCCCAGCGTGCGAGCTCGAGAGGCAGGACGGAGAGTGCCATCAGCTCTCCGAGCTGCGTCCGACGGCGGATGCGATCCGGTCGAGGACGCCGTTCACGAAGGCCGAGGACTCCGCGGTCCCGAACCGCTTCGCGAGCTCGACCGCCTCGTTGATCACGACCTTGACCGGGACATCGTGGAACGCGAGCAGCTCGCACGCGCCGAGCCGCAGGATGTTGCGATCGACGCGCGACATCCGGTCGATGCGCCAGTTCTTCGAAGACGTCGTGATCAGCTCGTCGATCTCGGCGCCTCGCGTGGTCGCCGCCGCGACGAGGTCACGCGCGAACAGCTGCGCCTGCGGCTCGATCTCGAGATCGAAGGTGTCGGCCCAGCTCACTGCAGCGCCGGTGACGTCGGTTGCCGGATCGCCATCACGCGCGTAGAGCAGCTGGAGTGCGTACGCGCGTCCGCTACGCCTGATGCCGCCGCTCGTCATCGCTTCGGTTTCTTGCCCGGGAACGGGAGTGAATCCCGTCCCCTCGATCCTGGGCCCGGTGCAGCGAGTGCACGGAAGAGCGTCGCCAGCTCGATCGCGGCCATCGCGGCGTCGAAACCCTTGTTTCCGGCCTTGGTGCCGGCGCGCTCGAGGGCCTGCTCGATCGTATCGGTCGTCAGCACGCCGAAGCTCACCGGGATGTCGGTGGCCGCCGCCGCGCGAGAGATCCCGCTCGATGCCTCACCGGCGACATACTCGAAGTGCGGCGTGCTCCCGCGAATCACCGCACCCAGCGCGATCACCGCGTCGACCCCGCCGCGTGCGAGCACGGCCCGGACGACCTGCGGAAGCTCCCAGGCCCCAGGACAGCGCACGATCGTGATCGCGTCGGCATCGCCACCAGTCCGCACGATCGCGTCGATCGCGCCCTGGACGAGGGGATCGACGATCAGCGCGTTGAACCGGCTGGCGACGATCGCGAACCGGAGGCCCGCTGCGGACAGGGTGCCTTCGAGGATCTGCGGCATGCGCGACGAGGTATACACCAACCCGCTGGCTACTTCTTGACCTCGAGAAACAGCGTGTCGTCCGATGGCCGGACCTTGATGCTCGGGCCTTCCGCCTTGTAGACCAGCTCCTCGCTGCCGATCGCGCTCTTGGTCGGCGTGGGCTTGCCCCACTTTTTCTCGAGCGTCGCGAGCGTCTCGTCCTTCGCGGTCGGCGACAGCTTGGTGTCGAGGAACACCGTGTAGCCGACGATATTCTCGCCGTCGAGGTTGTAGGTGACGAGCGTGTGCTTGGTGCCCCACTCGGTCACGGGTGCCTCGAACTTCGTCATCTCGGAGTCGAACTTCGCCTGGTTGGTCGCCTTCCACGCGTCGTCCTTGGTCATCCCGAGCAGCTTGATGCCTGCGACCGTGGTGCCGTCGTCGCTGACGAGCGACGCGAGTGGCGTCATCGGCAGGAACTCGACCCAGAGGTCATCGCCGAGCGGCTGGACCATGGCGCGGACCGTCTTGGACTCGTTGGTGTAGTAGGTCACGGGCTTGTCGAGCACGTCGACGCCCGGTGTTCCGGCGCCCCATGCCTTCGTGATCACCTCGGGCTTCGTCTTGTCGAGCGAGGCCTTCATCTCGTTGACGACCTTCATGGTCGACACCAGCTTGAGCTCGTACTCGTGCTTGCCGACGCGCGCGCGGCCGCCGAACTTCTTGAACTCGAACTCGGGGGCCTTCGAGACGATCTCGGTGTCCTCCATCCCGAACTTGATCTTGGCGAACGGGCCGAACGGCTCGGCGGCCTTGCCGAACGACAGCTCGTCGCTCTGCTTCTTCCCGCAGCCTGCGAGACCGCCAAACCCGACCAGCCCGACGACCAACGACAATGCGACGATGCGTTTCATGGCAGCACGCTAGAGCAACGGCCGGGCCACGCCAAGGCCGCGCACCAGCGACGCACGCGGGGGTTCCTGCGAGCCCGCCGGGTCATGGCAGACCCGGCGGCTACTGGGCCTGGCGCGATCGGGACCCAGCGCGGCCAGGGATCGGGATGCGCTCGACGACCTCGATGCCGAAGCCCTCGATCGCCGCGATCTTGCGGTCGGAGTGGATCATCAGCCGGATCTTATTCAGCCCGAGATCCGCGAGGACCTGCGCGCCAAGTCCGAAGTCGCGGAGCGTCTCGCTCGAATCGTGGCCTCGCGGATCGCTACCGCGAGGGAGCGCTTCGTGCGCGGCGGTGCGCTGGAGCACGAGCCGCTCGAACGCTGGCCCGAGCCGCATCCGGCCCCGGTTCATCACGTAGAGCAGAACGCCGGTACCGGCGGCATCGATCGCCTCGAGCGCCGCGACCAGGTCGGGCCGTAGCATGAACGGGTCGGCGAGGGGGTCCATCGCTGCGACACGCACGAGCACCGCCTGCCCTGCCGCACTCGCGGCCGCGACATCGCCGCGGACCAGCGCGAGATACTCGGTGTCCTCGACCTCGGTGTCGTAGTAGTGCGCGGTGAACGGCTCGCCGGGCCCGAGCGCGCCGGGTCGCAGCGCGCCGGTCGCCTTCGATCGCACGATGCGCTCGCGCTGCAGCCGGTACGCGATCAGATCGGCGACGCTGAGGATCAGCAGTCCGTGCTTCGCCGCGAATTCCTCGAGCTCCGGGCGGCGCGCCATCTCGCCGTCCTCGCGCATGATCTCGCAGATCACGCCCGCGGGCTTGAGCCCCGCGAGCCGCGCGAGATCCACCGAGCCCTCGGTCTGCCCGGTCCGCACGAGCACACCACCCTTGCGCGCGCGCAGCGGGAACACGTGGCCCGGCGACACCACGTTCTCGGGACACGCGTCGTCGGCGATCGCGGCGCGGATCGTGGTCGCGCGATCGCGCGCGGAGATCCCCGTCGAGACGCCATGCCGAGCCTCGATCGAGACCGTGAAGGCAGTGCCGAGCGACGCCTGGTTGTCGCGCACCATCATCGGCAGATCGAGCTTATCGATGAGCGAGTCGTCCATCGCGAGGCAGATCAGCCCGCGCGCGTGGGTCGCCATGAAGTTGATGTTCTCGGGCGTGACGAGCTCGGCGGCGAACACGAGGTCGCCCTCGTTCTCGCGATCCTCGTCGTCGACCAGGATCACCATGCGACCGGCGCGGATCGCTTCGAGGGCTCGGGTGACACGTTCGATCGGGCTCATGACGGGCTCAGCAGTTTCTCGACATGCTTCGCGAGGATGTCGACCTCGAGGTTCACGCGATCGCCGATCACGAGATCGCCGAGCGTGGTGTGATCGCGGGTGTGCGGGATGATCGCGATCGCGAACGTGTCGTGATCGACCGCGTTCACGGTCAGGCTGACCCCGGCGACCGCGATCGAGCCCTTCTCGACGATGTAGCGGAGCAGCGGCCGGGTCGTGCGAAAGCCGAGCACGAGGTTCGCACCCAGATCGCGACGGACGGCGAGCTCGCCGGTACCATCGATGTGGCCGGTGACCCAGTGGCCGCCGAGCCGGTCGCCGACACGCAGCGCGCGCTCGAGGTTGACGCGCTTGCCGACCCGCGCGGTGCCGAGCGTCGTCCGCGCGAGGGTCTCCGCGCCGGCGAGCACGCTGAACGTTCCGCGCGACACCTCGGTCACGGTGAGGCACGCGCCGTCGTGACAGACCGAGTCGCCGACCGCGAGCTCGCTCACGGCGATGCGCTGCGGCTGGATCGCGAGCACGAGTGCGTCACTGCGCCGATCGGCGCGTGTGATGGTGCCCATGTCCTCGACGAGACCCGTGAACATCGCCCCGTGTGTACCACGGTGTTCCGCAGCGGACCTCTCGGGGCGACGTTGGCCTACGGCACGACCTGAAAGGCGCGCGAGTGCACGGACGCGTCCTCGTTCGGATACACGATCGCGGTGTAGTCACCATCCGGCGCGCCCGGGTTCCGGAGACGCGCGTCGATGCGCACGAGGTAGTAGCCACCGGTCGCGAACCGCTCGCGATCGAACACCGCGCGGCGCTCCGCGGTGGCCGCCGTCATGATCGACCGCAGCGTGGTCGTGCCGTCCAGAGCGACGAGCTCGAGCAGCGAGACGATGTAGTCGTGCACGGGGCCATCGCTCGCGAGCTCCCACGTCACCACGACATCCCCGGCTGGTGGCAGCGTGATGGCTCGACCGTCCAGGTCGACGAGCTGATCCGCGACCGCGATGTCACCCGGGATCCCGATCGTGCTCTTCATCAAGACTGAGTTCGAGACGCAGTCATCGCCGCTGTTCAGGCGGTCGAAGACCGCGGTGCTGGCCGAGATCGAGGTACTCGTCGCCCCCGGGTAGGTGTAGGTCCGGGTCGACGACACCCGCATCGAAGCGACCAGCGGCATCTCGAACGGCTTCGCGAACCTCGGCCGGATGTCGAGCTCGACGTCGGGGGCTGCGCTGTCGAACGCGAGCGGCAAGCCGAACGGGCTGATGTCGAGTGCCGGGGCCGCATAGATGATCCAGTTGCTCCCGGAAGCGCCATAGTGGGTGATTGCCGCGAGCCGCTCGACGGCCGCCTTGCGCTGGCCGTTGATATTCGCGCAGTGGTCCTGCGCCAGGGGCGTGAGAGGTCCCGTGATCATCTCCGGCCGGCCGCTCACCATCTCCAGCTGCGCCTCGACCTGGCTCGCCAGCGTCAGGTAGAGCGAGGCCCCGACCAGCGTGCGCTCGAAGAAGTACAAGCGATCGTGCGCGGCCTTGCTGAGCAGGCCGACGCTGCCCGCCAGCGAATCGGCCAGCTGCCAGTCGAGGCTCCGCGTGCGGCCCAGCGACGTGTACGTGAACACGCCTGTCGACACCGCGATCGCATCGCTGTTGCCCGCCGGGAACATGATCGGCGTCGGCTCCTGCACCGCGACCCGGTCGCGCCGGCCAAACGAGCGCCGCACCAGCTGCAACGTGCTCGCGGTGTGCTGGATCTCGCTGACTCTCCCGTCCCGATCGAACACCAGGCGATACGGCGCCCCCGCGGCGGGAAGCCGGAATGCCAGCTCGCCGTTCTCGAGGTGTTCGACCACGGCGGCCGAGCCGTCCTCGAACCGTGCGGTGATCGTCACGCCGCTCGGCGTCGATGGCGCTTCGAGGACCACGGGCCGGCCCTCGCTATCGTTCTCGACCCAGCGGTCGACAAAGGTGCCGCGGACGATCGGCTCGGGCGGCGGGTCGATGAGCACGAGATCGCACCCGGCCAGCCCGCACATCACGAGCAACCTGCGCGGCACCCTCACGGCACCAGCGTTCCACGTCCCCTGGCAGCTGGCAATGGCTGGTCGCGCCGTCGCTCGGTCGCCTCAGTCGTCGATCAAGGGGTCGTCGGGCGGTGGCGGATCGGGCGCGCGCACCGCGGTGATCCGCAGATCGCCGTCGAGGTTCACGGGGTTGCCATCGAACACGTAGCGGTGGGCCGCGGCGATCGATGCGAGCCCCTTGCCGCCGACCCAGCTCTTCGCGGGACCGCCGACGATCTTCGGGGCGATGTAGATCACGAGCTCGTCGGCGAGCCGCTTCTCCAGCAGATAGGCGTGGACCTCGCCTCCGCCCTCGACAAGCACGGACTGGATGTTCGCGTCACCGAGCCGGGTCGCGAGTGTTTGGACATCGATGTGCCCGTTGCGATGCTTCGTGCAGCGCCAGACCTCGGCGCCCTTCGCGACGAGCGCCCGCTCGCGTACCTCCGAAGCATCCTCGCGACAGGCAATGATCGTGCGCGGGCCACGCCGTTTCGGCAGCAGGTGCGCATCGACCGGCGTGCGGAGCGCGCCGTCGAGCACGATGCGCTGCGGATCGCGGCCTCCAGCGCGCCGCGCGGTCAGCCACGGGTCGTCGGCGAGCACGGTCCCGACGCCGACCAGCACGGCATCGTGGCCATCGCGCAGCCGCATCACGTCGGCGCGTGCGCGATCACCGGTGATCCACTTCGACTGGCCGCTGATCGTACAGATCTTGCCGTCCAGCGTGATCGCTGCCTTCAACGTGAACGCCGGACGCCCCCGCTCCGCCCACGTCAGGAACGGCCGGTTCGCGCGCGCGCAGGCCTCGCGCAGCACGCCGGTGTTGACGACGATCCCCTTGCGGCGCAGCAGCTGCACGCCGCCGCCGTGACCCGGCACGGGATCCTCGACACCGAGGACGACGCGCGCGACGCCGGCGTCGCGGACAGCGGGCGCACACGGCGGCGTGCGGCCGTGGTGGTTGCAGGGCTCGAGGTTGACGTAGAGCGTGCAACCGGGCGCCTTGCGGCCGAGCTTCTTCAGCGCGTCGAGCTCGGCGTGGTCGGTGCCCGGGCCCTTGTGCGCGCCCTCCGCGATCACGCGACCTGCGCGATCGACGATCACGCAGCCGACGATCGGATTCGGCGCCGTGCGTCCGCGGTGGCGCTCGGCAAGCTCGAGACAGCGCGCCATCGCAGCGCGGTCGAGCTCGCGTTGCTCGGCGGTGAGCTTCACCCGGTGCGCTCGGCCGTCGGGACCGGTGCGTGCTCGTCGGTCGATTCCTCGCTGGCGCCTGGCTCGTTGACCGTCACGCCACCGAGGTCCGTCAGATCGTGTCGCCCGGTATCCTCGCCGCGCAGCGAATCGAGCTCTTTCGCGAAACCTTCGAGGTCGCGGAAGTCGCGATAGATCGACGCGTAGCGGACGTACGCGACCTGATCGAGGGTGCGTAGCCGTGGCAACACGCGCTCGCCGATGTCGCGCGACTTGATCTCCGAGAGCCCCTGCTCGGCGACCTCGCGCTCGACCTCGAGGGCCAGCGCGGTCACTCGCTGCCGCGAGACCGGGCGCTTGGCGACCGAGGCCTGGAGCCCTCGCTCGATCTTGGTGCGATCGAACGGCTCG
>JBKJUF010000760.1:0-18297 GCA_046590445.1 Kofleriaceae bacterium | reverse complement strand
GGCACGGCCTCGGGCAGCGGCACGATCCCGTCCTCCTGGACGCGCACGAGCTGCTCGGGGGTCACCCGCCGCATCGCGCACGCGTGATCACCGAGCTGCTCGTGCGCGTCCAGGAGGACGCGATCGTGCCGCTGCCCGAGGCCGTGCCCGCCGAGCTTGCGGCGATCGTGATCCGCTGCCTCGCGCGCGATCCGAGCGATCGTTATGCGTCGGCGGATGCGCTGCGGATCGCGCTCGAGACGCTGCAGGCGCCGCGCGCAGCGGCGGCCCCCGTACCCGCCGGCAATCCGTATCCCGGCTTGCACGCCTTCGAAGCGCCGCAGCATTCTCTGTTCTTTGGCCGTGACACCGAGGTGCGCTCGATCGTCGAGCGGCTGCGCACCGATCACTTCGTCGTCGTCGCCGGCGACTCGGGCGTCGGCAAATCCTCGGTGTGCCACGCGGGCGTCGGGCCAGCGATCACGAGCGGCGTGCTTGGTGACAAGCGCACGTGGCACACGGTGACGACACATCCCGGCAGGCGCCCGATCCTGTCGCTGGTCGGCGCGTTGTGCCCTGCCCTCGGCCTCGATCCCGTCGTCCTCGAGCACGCGCTGACCCGGCGCGACGCGGCACTCAGCGATCAACGCCGGCTCGCCCTTCGATCGCTCGGCGGCGAGCGTGGTGTCCTCGTGATCCTCGATCACTTCGAGGAGCTCGTGACGATCGCCAGGGCGGAAGAAGCGACAGCCGTCGCGGAGTTTCTCGCGGAGCTGCTCGCCGCACGCAGCCCCGGCTTTCGCGTGCTCGCCGCCGTGCGCGGTGACTACCTGACGCGCGCCGCGAGCCTGCCCGGCCTCGGCGATCAGATCGCGCGCGCGCTCTACATGCTGCGACCGCTGACCGATGAAGGTATCGCGCAAGCGATCGTCGGCCCGCTGCGCGCGAACGGCGGCCGCTTCGAGCCGCCGTCGATGATCGACGAGCTCGCCGCAGCCGCCCGCATGCGCGGCGGCCTCCCGCTCGTCCAGTTCGCACTCGCCGAGCTGTGGAACGCACGCAGCACTGGCAACGTGATCTCCGGCGAAGCCCTGACCGAGCTCGGCGGCGTCGCCGGGGCGCTGACCCGGCACGCGGATAGCGTGATCGCCGGGATGCGCGACAGCGAGCGCAAGGTGGCCGCCCGCATGCTGCTCGCGCTGATCGAGGCGGATGGCACGCGCACCCAGCGCACGCGCGCGGAGCTCGTCGGCAACGACCCCGCCGCCGAGGCCGCACTCGAGGCGCTGCTCAAGGGCCGGCTCGTCGTGATGCGCGAGGACGACGGCGCACCGGCATACGAGATTGCACACGACGCCTTGATCCAGCAGTGGGATCTGCTGCGGCGTTGGCTCGACGACGACGACGAGCGCCGTATCGTGCGCCGCCGCGTCGACGCGGCCGCCGACGAGTGGCAGCGCCTCGGTCGGCCCCGCGAGCTGCTCTGGCGCGATCGCCGGCTCGCTGAATCGGATCGCGTGCCCGGCGCTTCGCTCGGCGACGCCGCGCGGGCGTTTCTCGCCGCGAGCCACGCCGCCGTGCGACGTGCGCGGCGCAAGCGGCTCGCGATCGCGATCGGGGTCCCGCTGACGATCGTCGCCGTGGTCGGGCTCGTGCGGATGCAGATCCGCGTCGCCGCCGAGAAACGCGTCGCCGAGGAGAACCGGCTGCGCGATCGCCGCGTTCGGCTGCACGTCGACGAGGCCGCCAAGGTCCTCACGAGCTCTTCTGGCTCGGTCGAGAGGCTACGGAGCAAGCAGGAGGCGACCTTCGGCCTGTTCGATATAGGCAACACGAATGATGCGGAACCCGAATGGGTACTCGTGCTGCAGCAGGCGCGCGACCTTGACCTGATTTTTTCGCGATCGTCGCAGGAGCTCGAGCACGCGCTCGTGATCGATCCAACGCGCGATGACGTGCGCAAGAAGCTGGCGGAGCTGCTCCACCACCGCGCCCAGCTCGCCAACGACTTTCACAACGCGGAGCGCCGCGAGGAATCGCTGCGACGGCTTGCACTGTACGACACAGGCGGTGCATTCCTCGCGACCTGGCGAACCCAGGCGACTCTCGATGTCACGGTGACGCCGCCGGACGCAAAGCTCGCGGTTGCGCCAATCGAGCGCGAGGGTCTGCGCCGGATGGAGGGTGCGCCCCGGCCGATCGGCACGAAGCATTCGATTCCACCCGGCGATTACGTGTTGATCGCGAGCGCTCCCGATCGCGCTGAGGTGCGGTTCCCGTTACGCTTGCGTCCCGGCGAGATGGTGCCGATCAAGCTCGGGCTGCCCAACCGCACCGCCGTGCCCACCGGCTTCGCCTACATCCCGGCCGGCCGATTCCTCGTCGGCACCAGCGACGAGGGCGCGCGGACAAGCTTTCTATCGACCGTGCCGATCCACGAGGCAACGACGGCCAGCTACCTGATCGCGCGCCACGAGACGACGTTCGCTGAGTGGATCGCGTTTCTTGATAGCCTGTCGCTCAAGGAGCAAGAGCAGCGTCGACCGCACACCACCGGTGCGTCCAGCGTCAGCGGCCAGATCGAGCTTGCCAAGCAAGAAGGGCGCTGGAACCTCGTGCTCCAGCCCACGGCGCACGTCTATACGGCCCAGCAGGGCAAGCCGCTGCGCTATCTCGATCGCACGACGCGCGCCGAACAGGACTGGATGAGGTTCCCGGTGATCGGCATCTCGTTCGACGACGTGCGCGCGTACACCGCGTGGCTCCACACCACCGGCCGCGTGCCGCACGCGCGCCCCTGCACCGAGCGCGAGTGGGAGCGTGCTGCCCGCGGAGCCGACGATCGCGAGTTCCCGCACGGCGATATCCTGCTCGCTACCGACGCGAACTTCGACGAGACCTACGGCAAGCAACCGCGCGCGTTCGGGCTCGACGAGGTCGGTGTCCATCCGGTCTCGCGCAGCCCGTTCGGGCTCGACGATCTCGCCGGCAACGCCTTCGAGTGGACCGCCGGGATGCGGCCTAACGACCTGCCGGCGATCCGCGGCGGCGCGTTCTACTTCGGCTCGCTCACCGCGCGCCTCACCAACCGCAACACGCTCGAGCCGACGACGCGCAGCGTCCAGGTCGGCGTTCGGGTCTGCGCGTCGCTTGAATAAGCCGCCAATCCAACTCGACGACGCGGTCGCGCGCGCACAGGCGGGCGTTCGGCGATGTCGCCCTACCGTGTGCTGGTAGCCTGGCGGCACGCATGGAAGACGAGTCCCCCGCGCCGATGGATCCCTGGATCGAGCCGTGTTCGGACCGCGGCCGCTGGTTGATCGTCGTCGGCGGGCTGGTGTGTTTCGCGGCGATGTGGCTGCCGCTGTTCGACGACTTCGTTCCGATGCGCGACGAGTATGGTCTCGCGTTCGCACTATGCTTGTTGGTGCCGGCGTTCGCGCTGCCGCGCACGGCGAACGGTGTGCGAGTGATGCGTGCCGTTGCGCGGCTACTCCTGATCGCGTCTGGGTTGGTCGGCTCCGTCGGCCTCGTGATCATCGGTCAACGAGGGGCCATCGCGTTGATGTTCCTTCCGGCACCACTCGCCGTGCTCGTCATCGGATGGATCGGTCCGAGACTGGCGCGGCTCACGATCATGATCGCGCTCGTGACATTGTTCGCGTGTCTCGCCTTCGTTGAAGACGCGGGCGTTGGACTACCGGTACTCGCGATCGGCGCCGTGGCGCTGTTGATCGGGGCGCTCCTGTGGGGCCGCAAACCGTTCTACGACCCGACGGTGTCGAAAACGTTACCGCACGCGGTCGCCGTTCGCACGACCAAGCCCGCGCCGTAACCGAGCGATGGCATCCTTGGCGACGAGATGCGGCTGACGATCCTCGAGCTCGCGGCGCGGTGGAACGCTCCGCAGCGCGTGCTCGCCGAGGTCGATGCTGCGCTCACCGCGAAGTGCGCGACCGATCTCGTGCTGCTGCCGGAGGCCGCGCTGCAGGGGTACGTATCCCCCTCGGGCGACTCCGATCTGGCGCCGTTCGCGGAGCCTGTCGATGGGCCGACCGCGCGTGCATGTGGCGCGCTCGCGGCGAAGCACCACGTGCATCTGGTCGCGCCGCTGGTCCTCCGCGAAGGCGCTGCGCAGTTCAACGCGATGGCGTGCTTCGATACGCGTGGTGAGGTGGTGTTCGTCTACCGCAAGCGGCATCCCTGGCTGCCCGAGTCGTGGGCCACCGCGGGTGGCGAGCGACCGCCGGTCGTCGAGATTGCTGGCGCGCTGGTGACGATCGCGATCTGCTACGACGTGCACTTCCTGCCGACCGACGCGGCGCCCGAGCTTGGAGCCGCCGACGTCCTGCTGTTTCCGAGCGCCTGGGTCGAGGATCCGGACCTTCGCGTGCCGCGGCTGTCGCGATTGGCGCAGCGCTACGCGGTGACGATCGCAAACGCGAACTGGGCGCCGGGCGACGTCCGAGTGCCGGGCCAAGGTGGTTCGTGCATCGTCGGCGCCGACGGCAGCGTGCTCGCACGCGCCGTGACTGGCCGCATCGACCACGTCTGGCATCGCTTGCGCAGCTAAGTGGTCAGCCGCCCTTCACGGAGGCGTCGGTCGCGAGAGACCGCGCAGGCGGTCGCCACCACCAACCACCCCGAGTGGCGCCGAGGCGGCACCGGTCGACAGGTTGACCGTATGCAGTGTCGTTCCGGTGCTCGCCGTGACGTTCGCCGCGAGGAGTGCGACGTTGTCGCGGCCATCGATATCGAAGCCACTGACGGTGTCGATATCTGCGCCCAGCGGGCCGATGTCGACCAGCGTGCCGAGGTTCGGCGGCGCTTGGAGGAGGAGACGATTCGCGCTCGCATCGAGCACGTACAGCGACGTCGTGACCGCGCCGGGCTTCGAGTCCGAGTACGCCGCGCCGGTCGCCTGCGTCGCTGCGCCGTTGAGCGGAGTATCCGTGGTCGTGGCGCCGGTCGCGATGTCGGTCACCCGCAAGTTTTGACCGGTGTCGCTGACGATCCGAAGCGCGACGGGACCGGTCGGGTTGAAGTCCACGCCAAACGCCGCTCCCGAGAGCGCGACGCTCAACGTGACGGGACTCGTCGCGGCGCCGGTCGCCGTGTCGATGGTGTAGAGCTTGCCCGCCCCAGCATTGTTGGTCAGGACATGCAGCAGACCGGTCGACGGCCGGAAGTCGAGGCCAACGGGATCATCACCCGCCGCGATCCCGGTGAGCATGGCGCTCGTGCACAGCTTGGCTGGGGCAGCACGGTTGAACGAGACCAGCTTGCCGCCGCTGGTCAGGCCGAACAGCTCGCCCGCTGCCTGCGAGATCGCGATTCCGGTCGCGGGTACGGTGCTCGCGAGTGCGAGGGCCGTCTCGCCCGCTGCGAGCGGTAAGGCACCCACGAGCATCGCCGCGCCTGTTCCAAGATCGATCCTGTAAAGACCGCTCGATCCACCGACGAGCAGAACCGCGAGTGCGGTGTTCGCGGTCGCGGTGGTCTCGACGTCGAACCCGCCGACCGCGGTGGCGTCGAGCCCGAGCGACCCGGTCGAGACGGCCGTCCCGTCGTTGGGCGGAGCCTGGGTCAGGAGCTGATCCGTCGAGCTGTCGATCGCGTACAGCGTCGTCCGGCACGCGGCACCGAACGCATTGCTGTACGCCACGCTGCCGTATCCGCTGGCGGCGCCGTTGATCGCACCATCGGTCGTCGTCGCGCCGGTATCGACGTTGATCCTCAAGTTCTGGCCGGTGTTGGTCGTCACGCGGAGGCGGTCGACCACGGGATTGAAGTCGGCACCGACCGAGTCGCCGGCGAGCGCCGTGAATGGCGCCGTCGTATCCGCCGAATCGGCCGTCAAGGTGCTCTTCAGGGTCGCAACGCCGGTGTCGGGTGCGACCGTGTAGAGCTTGCCTGCGGTGGTCAGCACATAGAGCGCGCCGTCGGCCGGGCGGCGATCGAAGGCGACGATCGTCTCGCCACCGATGCCGGTGACGGTGACGGTGCTGGTCGCGGTCATGGGTGCGGCGCGATCGAAGCTGACCAGCCGGCCGCCGGAAGTCAGGATCACGGTGTCGCCGACGCGGGGGTCGACCGGCGGCGCATCGGGACGCGGAGCATCTGGCTCGCCGGTCGAGCCGCCGTTATCACCGCAGCCAGCGGCAGCGAGCAGCGCGAGTGCAAGGATTCGGTTCATGAGGCAAGGCGTATTCATGGTGGCTCCCAGAGCCGTACGAGCCAGCGAGGACATGAGCCGATCCTCCTTGCGTGAGGCTGCCGTGAGCCGACAAACGCCTACTGCGACGTCAGCTCCTAGCTGACGAGACGGTCTGCCGCGGGCATCTTCGCCGCAGCCGCGTCCCAGAGCGACAGCCGCCGACTCAATGTACGTATGGCAGCAGTGAGCGAAGCATCGCGCGTCGAGCTGTCAGCCAGACAGATGCGCTGGAGCAGACGCGCGGAGAACGGTCCATGGCGATCTCCGTCCAGCACGATGTGCCGGTCCAGGTACCAGCGGAAAAGCCGGAGATCCGCACCCGGCACACTGGCTTGATCGAGGTGCTGGACGGCCTGGCGGAACATTCCTGGGATGATCTCCTCGCGCCCGATCGTGAATGCCGCAACCCGCTCGGGGAGAGAGGCTTCCGTGAGCTCCAGGGTCGTGGCCACGAATTCTATGGCTGGGGGCAACGGACACGCGTCGGCAAGGGCAGCTCGCCATGCGACGCCGCGTGCGATCCTGGCCACCATGTCTGTGATGGCGGCCGTCGGTGCGCCTACCGCGTCCATCGCGCGTAGGTAGATCTCGAAGTGACTGGCATACCCGCCGTCAGGCGGTTCGTCGCCCTCTTCCGCAACCGTGATCTCGTTGATGAGCCGCGCAGCCTCGGCATCCTTGGGCGGAACCCACGGAGTTTTCACGGGCGCCAGCTCGGCCTGAATCGACTTTAGCAAGGACATGAAGTCCCAGACCGCCCATACGTGATGAGCCATGAACACGCGAACATCGCCCACAGCTTGAAGCCGGGCGTAGACCGGGTGCGCGTTTGCCGCCTCCGAAAGCCGGAGCACTTCCGACGCGAGCGGGCTGTCGAGTTGCCTCACCACTTCGAGCGCGCTCATGGGCGCCTGGACCGGTTGCTCGAGGACTCGCATCGACGTCCTGAATCTAGCTGAAACCGAGCAGATCGAATGTCTGGAATCATCCGCGTCGTTGTCCTTCTCGGGAATCAAGGCGCCGTGCTTGGTCACCGACGTGAACACGTGATGCCGATCTTCACTCTCCCAGGCACGGAGCTCGACGGATTCCCCACCGTGATGGCGAGCGTTGCGCAGCAGATTCGACAGCGCCTGTCGCACTCGATCACTGTCCCAGGTGCCACGCAGGTCGCCGGTGACGTCGAGCGTGACGTTCCCCCCCCACTCGCCGTCGCGTCGTCACGGGCCGCGCGGCAGATCCGCGCCATGTCGTCGATCGCGAGCGTCACCGGAATTCCGCCGGTCCAGATGCGGCGCGCCCGGTCACGTCAGCTTCTTGCTGATGAGCCGGTCTGCCGCGGGGCCATCGCCGCCGCCGCCACATATAGCCCCGCAGCGACCAGGAGGGCGGCGGTCGAGCCCGCGACCCGCAACGCGAGCACCGCGACGATTCCGCCGGCCACCGAAGCAGCTCCGTTGATCGCCCACAAGCTGGCGATCCGACTGGCCAGCTCGCCGTGGTGGGCGAGGAGCACCGGAAACGGACAGCCGATGGCGAGCCCGGCGGGCGCGAGGAACGCGGTGATCAGCAGTAGTCGAGTGGCGTCACTCGAGACCGCATCGAGCCACGCCAGATCCCGCGCGAGCAGCGCGGTCGCGGCGACGGCGAGCGCCGCCATCACGCACGCCCACGAAACACCGCGGTCGAGACGGCGCCACACCCCGCCCAGCACCAGCGCGCCAGCGGCGCTCCACGCGAGCAAGCAAAACAGGACAAAGGACAAGGCATGGAGCGTGCCGCCAGCCGCGAGCGTGAAGCGCTGGATCAGCGCGAGCTCGACGCCCAGGAACGCGGCCCCGAGGCTGGTCGCGACTGCGGTCGGACGGAGGAACGACCGAGCGTCGCCGCGCTTGACCATCAGCACGAGCACGAGCACGAGCACGACCGCGCCCGCGAGGACCCACAGCCGACCCGGCTCGGCGAGTGCGGTCGCTCGCAGGCCCTTGGTGTTCTGAAAGAAGTACGGACGCTCGTCGTGTACCGGCGTCAGGTCGTCGTCGGCGGTGGCGCCGAGCTTTGTTGGATCGAGCAGGTCGTGAGCGCGCTCGGGCGAGTCTCCCGGCGCCCACAGCAGCTCGGCCGGATCGACGTCGAGGCGGTCGACCACATCCAGCGGCATCGGCGATGTCCGGACGACCAGCATGTACCGGTACGCCGTGCCGTGCCGTGCATCGTGGAGGACGACGATTCCGTCGAGCGCTCGTGCGCGACCCGCGCCGATATTTTCGAGCGCTTCGATCACCGTGAGCAGCTGGCGATACGCATTGCCGGGATCGCTGTGGATGAGCACGAGGACCCCGGTCGGCGTCAAGCGACTCAGGTACAGCTGGACCGCCTCGACCGTGTAGAGATGGGCCTCCATCCCCGACGGCTGTGCGTGGGCGTTTCCGGTCAGCGCCAGCGCGAGCTCGATGAGGTCGTAACGTTCGGTAGTGTCGGTCAGGTATCGGCGCGCGTCGTCGATGAACAGCCGAACGCCCGGCTGGTCGTACACGTCGCCCGCGAAGTGCTTCCAGCGGGCGAGCAGGCCAGGCATCGCGGGATTGACCTCGACCGCGTCGATGCGGGACGCCCCGTACTTCTTCGCGAGCCACACGCTGGCGCCTGCGCCAGCACCGAGGACGAGGACGCGGTCGGGGCGGAGCGCGCGATACGGCAACGCCATCAGCAGGCCCCACGTGCTCTCGAACGCGGCTGCCTTCGCGGAAGCTTCTTGCACGAGATAGGTGGGGCTCATGCCATCAGTGAACACGCCGAGTCGATCGCGATCGCGATCGCCGGGCGCCTGGTGCACGTCGAGGCGCCCGAGCGGACTCCAGACCGAATCGCGCACGTCGTGCGACGACGTGGCCGTTTCGACGATCGCCTTCTCGGAGTGCGGATCGGATCGCAGCAGCACCTCGAGCGGTCCGTCGGGCAGATAGCCCGCCCGCCCGATCACCAGCAAGCCCACGTGCGCCACCGCGATCAGCGCGCTCGCAGCAACCAGGCGAGCGCGACGCTCGGCGAGCAGCAGCGACAACCCGCAGCACATCAGGCCCAGCACGATCATGATCTCCGTCGGCGCGAGCGGACCGAGTAGCCGGGGGGCCACGAGACATCCGCTCGCCGCCGCGAACAGATCGACGGCATAGGTCGCGCGGGCGGCCTCGCTGCCGCGCGCGGCATACGCGTCCGAGACCAGCATCCCCGCGAGCGCGAACGGCGCCAGCGACAACGCGACGAGCGCCGGCAACGACGCTCCTCCGGTCGCCGCCGCCGCGAGGCAGAACAGCGCCGCAGCGAGCCCGGGGGCTGCGCGACGCGGCTCTGCCCACCGCGGGAAGCGCAAGCGCGCAAACGCGCCGACGCCGAGGCCGAGCAGCGCGATCGACAGCGCGGTCGAGGTCGCGTGCGAGCTGCCGATATAGGCGTAGAGCCTGGTGGATGTGAGCTCGAGGACCAGCACCACGAACGTGACGATCGCGATGGTCGCTGCGGGGCGGTTACTCGTGGCCAGTGACGCGCACCGTATCACGCTCGCTCGGGTACGCTCGGGCAATGAGCAGGATGCGATGTGTGGTGATCGGGTGCGCGCTTCTGATGCTTGCACGCGGCCGGGCAGCGGCCGCGGAGGACCGCTTGTTGCTGATCAAGATCGATCGCGAGATCAGGCGCGGCGATGCATGGAACGAGGCGATCCCGAGAGTCGCCAAGCTGCTCGGGACGCCGGCGATCGCGACCGCCGACCACATCGAGTGGGCGTACATGAACGACAAGCAGTGCGTCTACGTCACGGTGAAGGCGGACCCGGCCGGCTTCGTCGAGATGATCGATAGCGTCGGGCTCGACCCGATCGCCGAGCGCTTCGCGGCATGCAAGAAGCTGTCGTCGAAGAAAGCCAAGCTCCCCGCGAAGCTCAAGGGTCCCAAGCAACTCGACGTCGACAAGCCTGCAGTGGCGGTGATCGCGCACTGGGGCAAGCGCGAGTACGATGCGATGTTCGACGAAGCGCACCCCCTGCTCCACCAGATCCTCGGTTCGAGCGCAGCATTCGCCCAGATCGGACGCCTCGTGACCGCACGCGTCGGCCCGTTCAAGAACATCGGCGCGCCGGCCGTGCAATCGCGGAAGGACTTCGGCTGGATGCTCTCCGTACCGGTCGAGCACGAGAAGGCAACGCTCGTCATGCATCTCAGGTTCAACACCGGGAAAGCCGGCAAGGTCATGTTGACCAACTTCGACGTCCGGCTCCCCGAGGCGCTCGCCATCAAGTCCGACCCGAAGCAAGCGGCAACCGCCGCACGCGCCGCGCTCGACCTGCTGCTCGCGGCGAAGGTCGAGGAGCTCACCAAGCGCATGCACTGGAAGCTCGTGAACAAGTTGCCGACGGATCTCGGGCCGCAACTCGACGTGGTGCTGAAGAAGGTCGGCAAGGTACGCGCGGTCAAGCAGCTCGAACAGCGTGACTGCGACGACGGTCGTCAATGCTTCACGTTCGAGGTGCAGGCCGCGGGCGGCAAGGCACCGGCGACCTTCGACATGGGCTTCGTACTCGGCGAGTGGTTGATCTTCGGTTTCAACCTCGACCCGCCGCAGTAGGGAGGCTCGCCATGGCGATCACGCACCCGACGGACGTGGCGACGCATCTGAGTACGGCGCACTCGCAGATACTCGCGCTGATCGAAACCGCCGAGAAACGCGGCGACGTGGCGGGCGCGGATGCGTGGCGGATCGCGCTCGATGCGATCGCGCATGCGAGGCGAACGTTCGAGGAGATGCGCGGCAAGCAGGATTGGTCGATGCCGAGCACGGGCAAGTGATCACGCGGCGACGAGCTGGGTCCGGTACCTCAACGGTCGAGCGTCAACTGGTGCTTGGCGGCCAAGGCATCGACCTCAGCGACGGTTCCGCCCGAATAATTGGTGAGCCGTCCGTTGTCGAAGAGCTTCACGGACCAGGTCCGGCCGTTGTCTGCCGACCGCGCTTCGATGCTCTTCTTGTCTCCGCTGTATCTTCGAATCATCAAGCTCCTGTCACTTACCGAGGCTGGCGCACCACGTGCGGGCGCATGTCGATCTACCTATACGTGGTTTGCTTGGAGATGAGATCGCGCCAGGCCGCCTTGGCCAGCAACCTGGAGGGATCGATTGATTCGAGCGCCGCGGGGGGGGTCTTGCCTCGTGCCTCGCCCACGCGCCAACGACTGAAAGCTGGTGTGCTATCGAGTGGCTCCGGCGCGCATTCGGTTCGCGGTACCGACCTCCACCAATTGACGAGCATCGTGACGCGTGGCCATCGACCAGGTCGTCCGGGCAAGACACCGTGGAGTAGCGTGCCCGGGAACATGCAAAACCGACCAGGCCGCGGGTACACAGCGATCCCTGAATTCGGTGCCGATCTCCGCGACGGTGTTGCGTCCAGGATGACGGTCGGTCCTCCGGCGTTGCTCAGGTAGAGGATCGAGGCCAGACCAGGAGACACGATCGATCTCCGAATTCCTTCGTCGCGGTCGAAGTGGAAAGGAAATCCCGCGTCGGTCGTTGTCGCACGGAACCACCATTCGGCGCCGATGAATTCGTGCCGGCGAGGCACGAAGCTTCGTAGGTGCTGGATCACCTGCTCGAGCAAGAGCTGAGGTGGCGCGTCGAGTGAATACCAGTGGGTTCCCCCATCGCCGGGCTTGGGTCGCCGTGCCTGAGATTTGATGGTCTGGGCCCTGAGCTCGCCGATCACCTGCGCCGGGACGGCATTGTCGATGGCCGATATTTTTGCTAGCGCGCTCGCTGCCATCACCGTCTCAAGAGCTTTGACGGAGTCTGCACGCCGCGATCCGGCGTCCACACCACCGTCGCCAACCAATCGGTGAACGAGCTGGCGACGCGCGGACGATCGGGGTCCGCATGCCAGTACCGGATGATCGGAGTCGAGCCGTCGCTCGCTCCTAGATCGACGCACAGGAAGCTTCCGCCACCGTCGTGCGTGACAGGCAACCACGCGGAGCTCCACATACCTGGCTGTGCGTCGATCTCGCTCCAGACGTCGCGGAGATCCGTCCAGCTCTCCTTCATCTCCTCGACCGACAGCAAGTCTTCGTTCGCGGCGACGCTAAGGCCCTCTGCTCCATCGTGGGTCTCGTAGAAGCGCCGGAGCTCCTCCGGCAGCGCGCGACCGATCTGTTCCTCGAGTCCGCTGATCTGCGCCGCCTGCGCCGCCGGTCGAAACGAGATCCCGTCACGAACCGCCCGTGCGATCGCGGTCGCCATTCTGGAAGTCATGGGGTCCCGACTCTATCAGTCTCGCCGAAGCATCCACAGGATAGGTCGCCCGCTGCGCCGACTCGGATCTTTACTCTGCAGGATGTGTACGGCTCGTTAGAACCGATCCGAATCCGTTCGTAGTCGGCGTTCCTCGGCTGATATCGTCGTCGGGGACTCGGCCACCCCAAGGGGCCGCGAATGGTTCTGTCGATCGAGTAGCGTTCGGAAATGGATCGCGGAGGATCGACAGGCGCCGACCCGACGTGATCTACGTTCGGAGTGGACGCGGAGAAGTCGGTACGCCAGAAGTGGCGCCTGTTGAAGGCGACCATGGATGAGCGTGCGCGCCGGCTTTGGGCGGGTACCGAGGCGGGCGCGATCGGCTATGGCGGCGTGGCTGCGGTCGCCCGTGCGACGGGAATGGCGATCAGTACGGTGCGGAAAGGGCGGGACGAGGCTCGTGGTGGCGCGCGCCCCGAGGACGTCGTCAAGGTTCGGCGCAGCACCGGCAAGCGCCCGTACGAAGCCGCGCATCCCGAGGTGTGGCCCGCGCTGGAGAAACTCGTCGATCCGGTCACTCGGGGCGACCCGGAGTCGGCGCTGCGGTGGACGTGCAAGAGCACGCATGCGCTGTCGGCCGAGATGTTCACGCGGTACGGGATTCGCGTCAGCGACAAGACCGTCGCCAAGTTGCTCAAGGAACACGACTA
Source organism: Kofleriaceae bacterium (assembly GCA_046590445.1). Taxonomy (GTDB): domain Bacteria; phylum Myxococcota_A; class Polyangia; order Haliangiales; family Haliangiaceae; genus JABFXX01. Next base: position 5,110 of record JBKJUF010000760.1, on the reverse strand, counting down.
CAGTCTCCAAGCGCCGAGCAAGTCCGTCGAGGGCAAGCAACATCCCGATCGCAACGCGCAGTTCGAGCACATCAACGCCAAAGCCGAGGCCTGCATCGAGCGCGGCGTGCCGGTGATCTCCGTCGATACGAAGAAGAAAGAGCTGGTCGGCAACTTCAAGAACGGGGGCCGCGAGTGGCAGCCTCAAGGCGAACCCGAGTTGGTGGACGTCCACGACTTTCCCTCCGACGCTATCGGCAAGGCTATTCCGTACGGAGTGTATGACCTGGCATCCAACGACGGCTTCGTGAGCGTGGGCGTCGATCACGACACACCCACCTTCGCGGTCACCTCGATCGAGGCGTGGTGGAAGCACGTCGGCCAGCCGCGCTACCCCGACGCCCGCGAGATCTTCATCACCGCCGACGCGGGCGGCAGCAACGGTCACCGCCCGCGCATGTGGAAGGCCGAACTGCAGCGGCTCGCCGACAAGCTCGACCTCGCGATCCACGTCAGCCATTTTCCGCCTGGCACCAGCAAGTGGAACAAGATCGAGCACCGGCTGTTCTCGTTCATCTCGATCAACTGGCGCGGTCGCCCGCTGCGGACGTACGAGACGATCATCAACCTGATCGGCAACACGACCAACCGAGGTGGCCTCGTCGTCCGCGCACGCCTCGATCGTCGTCGCTATCCGATCGGCAAGAAGATCTCGGTCAAGGAGTTCCGCGCACTGAAGATCGAGCAAGACGACTTCCATGGCGACTGGAACTACGTGGTCAAGCCGCGCAAGGAGATGCAGTGACCGGTCGACTTACCCATTCGCGGCCCCCAAGGATCTCCCGTCCACTTCCAGAGATCCTTGATTGCCACGCGGCGAGGTGCCTCGAATTCAGGAATGGCCTCGATGGTTCTCCGCGTACAGCACGTTCCACGAGCGAATTCTCGCGCTCACGTAGCCGTCGTCCAGCTCCGACGCTTCCACGATCACGACATCGCGCCGAGCATCAGGCGCCAGGAATTGCGACAGCTGCGCACCGGCGGTGTACTTCCTCCGCCGGAGATATCGCCGCAACTTCGCGAACATCGGCGTCGATGATCGCCATGAACGGCACACGCGCCGAGCTCGTCGGTCCGTGCTCGTCTCTTGCTCGTTGCTCGTGACGATCTGTTACCTTGCCGCCCCCATGAGCAAACCCAAGACCACCCAACGCACGGCCGCCACGTCGGACCTCGACCCCGCCAAGCTCGCCGAGCTCAAGATCCTCCAGCGCCAGCGCGAGCTCGCCAACCGCAAGCTCCTCAAGCGGCGCCAAAAGAAGTCCGGTCAGTAGTCGCGAGCGCCAAGCGCATCCGGCGACGGCTCTCCCCGCAACCTAGGACGGGCGAACCATCTGCCGAAAGTCGTGCGGCTCGTCGATATTGGACAACTCTACGGCGCATTCATGCGCGCACTAGGATTGGCCATGGCCAGTGTGCGCGCGCGGGGAGTGGGTTGATGTTGGCGGCGCCGGTGCTTGTCGGCGCATGCGCAGGTCGGCATCCATCCAAGCCAGCGCCGGTAACAGCTGCCCAGATCGTACGCTCGACGATGGCGATGTACGAACGAGCTGCCGCTTACGAGGATCGCGGCGCCGAGGTCACGCGCTTCAGTGGGCCCGCCGGCCACACAAGTCGTGCGGAGTTCGAGACCGCATTTGTCCGAGATGACGGGTCGTACCGAGCGGTGGGAAGCTCGAATGGTTTGCACCGAATCGGCACGCACCGTTTACGTTCGCGGCACCGGAAGGAAGCTGACCACGCCCGCTGGCCCGGGGCGACGCGGCCGTCTACTGACGGTCAATCGGCGCCGTCGGGAAGATCAACGGCTCACGTCGTCCGGATCGTCGTCGACGAACGGCGCCGACAGAAGTCCGGGCCGTAGCCGCGAGGGCCAAGCGCATCGGCCGACGGTTCTTCGCGAAGATTCGAGCGATCGTGTACGCCATTCTCGCCCGTTCACTCTGGGGCGCGCCGGCACCGTCGCTCCTTTATCTGGGCCGGGACAGATTCTGCGCATGCTAGCTTGTCTCCAATGGCCCCCGGGGACGCACAGATGTCTGCTCCAGGAGATGACGGAGTCGACGTTTCGTTGATTCGCTGGATGTTGTCGTTGAGCGCTGACGAGCGCCTCGCGGTGCTCCAGGGCTTTGCCGATAGCGTCGCTGCGGTGACCGATGAGTCGACCCGCACCTAGGTTCAAGGACGCACTCGACGTTCTTGCTCGACATGGCGTCGACTTCGTCGTTGTTGGTGGCGTGGCTGCCGTGCTGGCTGGTGCACCGATCTCGACCTTCGACCTCGACATCGTCCCGGCGCGCAGCCTCGAGAATCTCGTCAGGTTGGTTGCCGCGTTGAGCGAGATCGATGCGCGATATCGCGACTTGACCGGACGGATCCTGCGCCCCGAGGTCGAGGGTCTCGCTGGGCCAGGACATCATCTCCTGCTCACCACGTGCGGGCCGGTCGACGTGCTCGGCACGATCGGTCAGGGCGATGGCTACGACCAACTGCTCGCGGACGTGGTCGAGCGCAAGATCGGCGACCACCGCGTCAGGACCTTGGGTCTCGCATCGTTGATCCGGACCAAGGAAGCGGCGGGCCGCGAAAAGGATCTCGCGGTGCTCGCGATCCTGCGCCGGACGCTCGAAGAGTCGACGAAGTAGCTTCGCTGGCCGTTCGAGAACGTCCAGATCGCTACGGCTGAGTCCGTCGTCATTTCGGTTGCTGGGCCACCGCGGCACCGGTAGTCTGAGGACAGATTGGTCACTGCCATGATGAAGCGATTCCGCCTCCGTTTCAGTTAGTCCTCGCCGCTTGCGGCTCTTGAAGGACTGCCCCGTGTCGTTCGCGACGCGGGATTACCGGAGGTGCATCCATGGTCGCGGTTCATGCCGCGAGCCCAGCTCCCGACGCAGACCTGGCGTCGGAGCTCGGCTCGCTCTTGCTTGCTCACAAACAGATCGTCGCTCCGAGCTGGCAGCTCGACGCCATCGTGCGTCGTATGCCTGCGGTTCGGCGTTTCGGGGTGTCGGTCGAGGCGTCGCGCACGGCGATTCGCGAGCTCTCCGCGCGCGCGACGTGTCCGGCCCCCATGCGGGCGCCGCTCGTCGAGTTGCTCTGCACCCGGCTCGACGGCGACCTGGCGGCACTCGCGATGGCAGCCCGCGCACTGTGGATACGCGGGTGGGCGCCATGTGTCGTCGCTGCACTCGATGTCGCCCGACGCCTCAACGCGCTGGGCGTCGCGGAGCGCGTGATCGAGATCGCGTCGTCGGCACCACGATCCCGCTACTGGATGCCCGTTCTCGAGCCGGTCCGTTCGCTCGCACAGCTGATCACGCTGGTCGACACGATCGCCGAGACCAACGATTCGTCGCGGTTCGTGGAGGCAGAGCGCCTCGCGGCACAGCTTCGTCCGCGTGAGCGACTGTTCGCGACCGCGCACCTCGGGCGGCTCGCGCTGCGGTTCGGCGCTCCGATCCGTCACGCCCGCGACGCGAGCATCCGTGCAGGCTCGGGACTCCTGCTCGTGCGCGAAGCGATCGCGATGGACCAACTCGCACGTGCGAGCGAGATCGCGGAGCAGATCGAGCGCAGCCTGCTGCGCGATTACGCCTGGCTCGAGCTAGCGCGCGGCCTGTGCCGACACGGACGATTCGTCGACGCGCTGCGTATGTTGCAGCGAATCACTCGGCCCGAGCTGCTCGCGGACTGCGCGCACGTGCGTGCGGAGATCCACCTGCTCGTGCGTCGTGACCGCGAGACCCACCACCGTGCCCCGCAGCACGAGCGGTGGCAGCTCCCGCCCTGGCTGCGAGGACCCCAGTGGCTCCCCACCCATACGCGCGACGTCGTCGTCACGTGCGCCGCCGTCTGGCGCCTCGGCATGCGAACCGATGGTTCGCTTCTGCACACCCCGCTCCTCGACGACGAGACCGCCCGACCCGCGTTCCTCGACCTCTTGAGTCGTGCGGGCGTGAACGGCGATGCAGCGCTCGCGCTGTGCCGGCAACGAGGAGTCTCGGTCGATGCCTGCCTCGCCGACCGGATCGCGTTCCACGCGGCCAAGCTCGCTCGTTCCATACGCAAGCTACCGCATGCAATGGAGTGCGGACTGTCAGGTCGCCAGAGCTACGACGTGGTCGATGCACGCTCCAGCGAGCGTGCCTCCTTCGATGAAGGCGTCGCGCTGTCGGCGAATGCGCGCCCGCGCCGACGCGTGCTGATCGGCGTTGCGCGCAGTTGCCTGCGCTCGGCGCTTACCCAGCCCGCCTGGCCGATCGACGTGGTGCGCGCGCGCCTGCGTGTTCTCGTTCACCTCGGAGGTAGCCTCGCCGCCGACGCGATCGCCGCACCGCTCGCAGAGCTCCCGATTTCCCCGCGGATCTGGCTCCCTGCCCTTGAAGCCCTGTGCGCGCTCGATCCAGTCCGCGCCGGGCAGCTCGTGATCGATCGCTACGGCGAGCTGCTGCGCGACAGCGCTGATCCAGTACATCTCCTCGAGCTCGCCGTCGCCGCCAAGGGAATCGACCACGAACGTGCGCGCGCCTGCGGGTGTGCGTTCCGCTGGGTTCACAGCCAGCGCGCAGAGGACGCGCCTCGATGGTTCTCGGCCTTCGTGCGGCTCTGGCTGGCAACAACGGGGACACGCCCTCACACCGCCGTGTTCGCCTGGTTGTACGGCCGGGACGTCGGCAACCGCGAACCGCAAGCTCTCCTCGACGAGCTTGCGCGCGTACGAACGAACGCGATGGCCGGAACACCGTACGAGGTCGTGCGCCGCCTCGCCGACGACGAAGCAGCACTGCGCGCCATGCTGCTCGAACCGACACGCCTCGACTCGCGGATGGCGCCGTGGGCGATCCCGCGCTGGAAGAGCTTGCTCGCGGACGCGGTCAGCACTCCGCAGCCCGCACTCGGGATCGTCCACGATTTCGCCCGCCGCCTCGGACGGCCGCGGTGGGCATCCGCGCTGGCGACGGGCGACCTCGTCCGACTCGGCGTCGCGCCGGTGGAGGAGATCACGGCACACGGGCACCGCCTCGTCGTTCGACTGCTCGACAAGCGTCGCGATCTGCTCGCGTACCTG
>JBKJUF010000718.1:0-13832 GCA_046590445.1 Kofleriaceae bacterium | reverse complement strand
CCATCCTATCCGATCGCCCGAGCCGCGGCCGAGGGCCAGCAACTCCGAGACTAGCTCAGCGGTCGGACGACCACGCGATTGCGGCCGCCGCGCTTCGCCTCGTAGAGGGCTGCATCGGTCACTCCGATGAAGTCATCGACGCTGCCGATGTGACGATCCGGGATCATCGCGACGCCCATGCTGATCGTGATCGGCACGCGTTCGCCGTTGAACGGGATCTCGAGGTGCTCGACCGACGCCCGGATCCGCTCGCCGATCGTCTGCGCCTTGGAGACGTCGGTCTGCCGGCAGAGCACCGCGAACTCCTCGCCGCCGTAACGGGCGAGCACGTCCTCGGTGCGCACGAGCTTCAGCACGTGGGTCGCGAGCGCGGTCAGCACGCGGTCACCGGCGAGGTGGCCCAGCGTGTCGTTGACCTTCTTGAAGTGATCGATGTCGAACAGGATCAGCGAGAGCGGCGTCCGGTGGCGCTGCGTGAACGCGAACTCGGAGCCCAGCCGATCGTGGAAGTACTTCTTGTTGAAGAGCTTCGTGAGCCCGTCTCGCAGCGCCGAGTCGTACATCTGACGCTGGAAGTTCTCCTCGAGCTGATCGTTGTAGGTGAACTTGAGGATCGTCGTCTCGCCAACCTGGATCTTGTCGCCATCGCTGAGCTTCTGGGTCTGGATCCGCTTGCCGTTGACGAACGTGCCGTTGCTCGAACCGAGATCCTCGATGAACGCCTCGTCGCCCTCGATGTACAGCCGGCAGTGCCGGCGCGACATCTTCTCCTCGACGAGCCGGACGTCGGCGTCGCCGCCGCGGCCGAGCACGGTGCTCTCCTTCAGCGCGATCATCTCGCCGACCTGCGTCCCGGCGATCACGATCAGGTACGCGCGGTCCTTGCTGAGCACGCCGAAGTCCTCGGCGCTAGCCCCCATGACCGTCGAGTCATCGAGATCGTCTGGATCCATGACCCATTGTATCAGCCTGTCCGAGATCATGTCCTTGTGACTCCGGATGACCGGGCCTATTTGTGGGCCCGCGTCACCTGTCTCGCGGATATCCGGCCCGAGATCCCGATGGTTCCGTCAACTCGGTCATCGAGATCCCGACCGGGACGACGCCGACCCGGATCATCGGCGAGCTCCGTCGCTCGCCATCGGCCTGCCGACTACCGGACCGCCGGTGCGACCGGCGCCGCGCCCGTGATCTCGGTCCACCGCCGCACCGCATCGGCCTCGAGCCGCCCGAGATCGACGCCCGCTGCGCGCGCGACCTCGAGCTCGGCGCGGAACGACGTGCCCATCGGCGTCGGATCGTCGCTACCGAGCACGCAGTGAACCGCGGCCTGCTGGAGCGCGCGTAGCGGCGCCTGGCCGCCGTGGGCCGCCTCGAGTGCTGCGAGTCGGGAGGGGATCAGCAGGCGATTGCTCGTCGGGCACACCTCGAGGGTGACACCGTCGCGCGCGAGTCGCTCGAGAGTGGCCGGACTCTCCAGCGCGTGCACGCCGTGGCCGATCCCGCGCGGCGATAGCGCGAGCGTGCGATCGATCGAGGCGTGTCCTGCGAACTCGCCGGCATGGATTGTCAGGTCCGGCAGATACGGCCGCAGTTCGTCGAGGATCGTCACGAGCGGCGCGGGCATCGGCTCGGTATCTGGCGGCGGCAGGATGCCGAGCACGTCGAGGCCGACAAGCGCTCCGGCGTGGTCGACCACCATGGCCGCGAGCGCGCGATAGTGCGGCTCGCTCTCGAACGTGCGCGACAGCCCGAGCCGCAGCAGCATCGGCGTCCCGGTCACAGCCTGCACCTCGTCGCGGGCGGCGATCACCTCCGCCAGGATCGACTGCGCATAGCGATCGGCGAATTCGGTCGGCGCGATGCTTCGCCAGTCGAGGTGCTGGTTCTCGATCAGCGTGCGGGCCATCGAGAACAGGCTGAGCCGCATCTCGAAGCCATCGGCATCGTCAGCACCCTCGCGGAACGCCGCGCGAGCCAGCGCACCGATCGCGGGCACGCTGACGTACGCCGCCCGCGCCTTGACGATGCAGCCGTAGAACTCCATCGCGTCATCGGTGGGCCCGGCCATCATGACTTCGGCAGCGAGCTCGGCGGGTGTGCGAAAGCGCCCGGCGACCGCGTCGTAGAACGTGGGGTGACGCACGTCGAAGCGGCGCGCGACGTCGATCAGCGCGGTCGGGCTATGCGAGCCCTCGAGGTGGCGGTGGAGATCGAGCTGCAGGATGTCGGTGTCGTACCACCGTCGGCGGGGGTCGGGGCGTAGCCGCACACCGATCGAGATCCCTCGCGTGGTCGCGTGTGGCGCGGCAGGCTGCTAGCGTCGCAGCGTGTCCGAACCCCTGACCTACGTGCTCGAGAACAAGGTCGCGATCATCCAGATGGATGATGGTAAGGCGAACGCACTGTCGAAGGCGATGATCGACGGGCTGCTCGCGGCGATCGCGCGGGCCGAAGCCGAGGCGAGCGCGATCGTGCTCGCGGGACGCCCCGAGCGGTTCTGCGCGGGCTTCGATCTGCGCGTGATGATGAGCAGCCCGGCGGCCGCGACGGAGCTCCTGCGCGCGGGCTCCGCTCTCCTGCTCAAGCTCTACGCCGCGACGGTGCCGCTCGTGATCGCGTGCACGGGCCATGCACTCGCCGGTGGCGCGCTCGTCGTGCTGACCGGTGACTATCGCATCGGCTCCGCAGGCGCGTACAAGATCGGCCTCAACGAGGTCGCGATCGGCTTGCCGGTGCCGGTCCTCGCGATGGAGCTGGCGCGCGACCGGCTGGTCCCCGGTGAGCTGCTTCACGCGACGCTGCTCGCGAAGATCTACGACCCCGGGACGGCGCTCGCCGCCGGCTACCTCGATGCGGTGGTCGCGCCGGAGCAGACGATCGGGCGCGCGAAGGACGAAGCCGCGCGGCTCGGCGCGCTCTCTCGCAACGCATTCCGGGCGACGAAGACGCGGCTTCGTGGCAAGACGATCGCGTACATCAACGCCACGATGGACGACGATCTGCGAACGCTGCTCGCCCCACCGTGAGCTGGTTCCGCACACTGTTGGTGCTGGCCGCCGCGTGCGGGCACCCCGATGGTGCCGGAGAGCGAGATCGCGTGCCCACGCCGGTGTTCCGCGAGATCGTGCTCGCGACGGCCGCCGGGCTCTCGGGTCTCGCGCGGGACAACGACGGCGCGCTGTGGGCCGTGTCCGAGCGCGCGGGGCAGATCTATCGCATCGTGCTCGATCGCAAGCTGCGACCGACGATCCAGATGTTTCCCGTCGAGCAGCTTGCCGAGGGAGTCGACCTCGAGGGGATCGCCGTGATCGGAGATGGCCGCTTCGCGCTGGGAACCGAGGGCCGTATCGACGGCGCGGCGACCGTGCTGCTCGCGGAGCGCCGCGGCGCCGCGATCATCATCACCAGCGTGATCTTGCTGCCCGAGCAGGCGCTCGGCATCAAGCTCCCCATGAACGCCGGCGCCGAGGGCGTATGTGGCGTCGGCGACAAGATCCTCGTCGGGATCGAGGCGACCGGCGAGGACGCCGGGCGACGCTGGGCGCCCCTCGCCGTGATCGAGGACGGCAAGCTCGCGCGGGTGCATCGGCTCTGGTTGAAGACGAGCACCGGGAAGCTGTCTGGCCTCGACTGCCGGCGCGCGCGTGATGGCACGATCGAAGTGATCGCGATCGAGCGGCACTTCGATGTCACCAAGTTCCTGCGGTTCACGCTGCCCGCAGGTCCCGGCGACATCACCCCGAACGACGCGCTCGATCTCGGGCCGCAGCTGCTGGGCCGGCTCAACCTCGAGGGCATCGCATGGATGGCGGACGGCCACGTCGTGGCGGTGACCGACAACCAGTGGAAGACGATCAGTGGTCCGAGCCTGTTACTCGTGTTCGCTCCCGGCGCCGTGAGGTAGCGTAGGCCCGCCATGGGCCGCGCATTCGAGAAACGCAAGAGCACGATCTTCCGGCGCATGGATCGCGTCGCCAAGCAGTTCAGCAAGATCGGCAAGGACATCGCGATCGCCGTGAAGTCCGGCGGGAGCAGTCCCGATGGCAACCCATCGCTGCGTCGCGCGCTCCAGAACGCCCGCGCGCTCAACATGCCGAAGGAGAAGGTCGAAGCCGCGATCAAGAAGGCCAGCGGCCAGGGCGCGACGGACTACGACATCGTGATCTACGAGGGCTACGGCCCGCACGGCATCGCGGTGATGGTCGAGACCGCCACCGACAACGTCACGCGCACGGTCGCGAACGTCCGCCACTACTTCAAGGCGCACGGCGGCAACATGGGTACGACGGGCAGCGTCGCGTTCATGTTTCAGCACCAGGGCGTGTTCCGGCTCGACCCCGGGTCCGGGAGTGAATCCCGGACCCTTCATTCGGGGCCCGATGGCGTCGACCGCGACGCGCTCGAGCTCGAGCTGATCGATCATGGCCTGATCGGACTCGAGGATGGCGAGAGCGACAAGGGCGAGAGGCAGCTGCTCGTGCGCTGCGCGTTCACCGACTTCGGGGCGATGCAGGCCGCGCTCGACAGCCGCGGGGTCACGCAGATCTCGTCGGAGTTCGAGTACGTCGCGCAGACGCTCTCCGAATTGCCCGACGACAAGGCCGACGAGGTGATGAAGCTGATCGCTGCGCTCGAGGACGACGACGACGTCCAGAACGTCTACACGAACCTCGGCTCGTCTACCGCGTAGGTGAGACCTCGGCCAGATCGACGATTCGCGATCCGCGATCGTGGATAGTGGTCCGTGATGTCCATGGCAGGGCCGGTGTGGGTGGCGACGGTCGGCGTGCTGCTGGCGAGCTGTGGTCGGCCGTACCCGCCGCCGGCACCGCCGCGGCAGACGAACCTGGCGGTCAAGATCTCCCGCCTCGAGCTGTCCAACGGCCTGCGCGTGGTCCTGGTCACCGATCCGCGCGCCGCCGAGGTGCAGGTGACGATGCAGTACCGCGTCGGCTCCGTCGATGACCCACCGGATCAGGCGGGCGTCGCGCACCTCGTCGAGCATCTGATGTTCGACCAGGTCCTCGGTGCGCAGTCGCTGTTCGCCCGGCTCGAGGACATCACGACGTTCTTCAACGCGTTCACGACCCTCGACGCGACGACGTACGTCGCGCGCGCGCATCCCTCGCAGCTCGAGGACCTGCTCGCGATCGAGGCCGTCCGCGTCGGTTTCCGCTGCACCTCGATCACCGATGCGGCGTTCGTGCGCGAACGTCAGGTGGTGGTCAACGAGCTTCGCGAGCGCGACAGCACCACCGAGGTACTCACGGCACTGCACGGCGGCCTCTACGCCGACGGCCATCCCTATCGTCGCCCCACGGGAGGGAGCCAGGCGAGTGTCGGCGCGATCACGCGCGAACAGGCGTGTGCCTTCGCCGACGCGCACTACGCACCGAGCAACGCCGTGCTCGTGGTGTCCGGTCACGTCACCGAGGCACAGCTCGAGGCGGCGCTCAAGAGGTTCCTGTCCAAGCTGCCGCGGCGCGAGGTCGTCGGTCGGACCGCGATTCCACGTCCGGATGCGAGACCAGGCCATTCCGAAGTCGCGATGCCGATCGATCACGCATCGCTGCTCGTGGCGTGGCCGCTTCCCGAGGAGCCACAGCTCCGCGCCAAGGTCCGAGCGATCGCGGTCGCGACGTCTGCGATCGTCGACTCGCACGTCAAAGGACTCGTCGTGCAATTCGAGATCGGTGGTACGCGGGCGCCGATGATCGCGATCGCGGTGCTGTCGACGACAGACGAGCCGATGGACAATATCCGCGCGGCGACCCACAACGCCGTGGACAGCGTCGAGAGCATGTTCCGCGCGACGACCGGCGATACGCTCGGCCAGATCGTCTTCAACCAGATCCAGCAGACCGCCATCTACAAGCTGTTCGCGACGCTCGAGGAGGGCGGAGATCGTGACAGCGAGCTCGCCGCACACGTGCTGGCCGGTCTCGATCCGAGCGCGACGCTCGGTGCCGAGATCCGCGGGCTGCGCACGATGACGCCGCAGGAAGCGGGGCGGATCGCACGCGAGTACCTGAGCTTCGGGCGTGCGACGGTCGTCGTCCTCCAGCCCAGCGAGACCGTCAAGCGTGGAACCGAGGTCACGCTCGCCGCGCCGATCCATGACATCGGACATCGTCGCGAGCCGGCCGATCCGACGGAGGCCGCTCGCCCGCTGCCGCCGAGTCCGATGCGCGAGGTCGAGGCGATGACCTCCCGCACGTTGCCGAACGGCCTGCGTATCGTGCTGTTGCCCCTCACGAGCGTGCCGACGGTCGACGTGCGGCTGATCTTCGGATCGGGCACCGCCGACGAGCCGGTGGCACGGCGCGGTGTCGCGATGATCGCCGCTCGCGCGTTGACGTTCGATCTCAGGCACCTCAACGACTTCCTGTTGTTCGCTGCGGCCGGCGGTACCAACAGGGTCGAGCTCAGCGAGGACCAGACGGCGTTCGCGGCAAATGGGCTCGACATGCACCTCGACTACTTGCTCGCGGGGCTGCGGCGATGGATTCGCGACGGCGAGTACAGCAGCGACACCGCCGCGATCGTCAACACCATGCGGAGCGACAAGGGCTCGCGCGATGAAGGTGCGCTCACCGACGCGTGGCGCTCGGCGCTGTTCGGCGCGGCCCACCCGTACGTCCGCGCCGGGATCGGGCGCCACCTCAGCGACACCCTCACGATCGACGACGTCCTGCAGTTCCGGAAGGCGCACTACACACCTGACAACGCGACGCTGGTGATCGCCGGCCGCTTCGATGCGGCCCTGGCCGACCGCTGGATCGATCACCTGTTTCTCGACTGGCGAGGCGTCACGGCCCCTCGCGTGGCCAGTCCCTCGGTGCTGCAACCTTCGTCGATCGCGAAGGACGACGCGACGGTGCTGACCCACGTGCGCATCGCGATCCCGGCGACGACGGGCAACCGTGCCGAGCAGCTGGTGGCGACGGCGATGCTGTCGGACCTCGCCCGCGACGTCCGGCATCAGCTCGGCGCGAGCTACCACTTCGTGGCCACGCTCGACGAGTCGCGGCTGGCGACGAACTACGTGATCTCGGGCTCGGTCGACACCTCGCGTGCGAGCGAGGCCATCGAGCTCCTCCGCACCCGCCTCGACAAGCTGCGCATCGATCCCGACACCGCAGCGCGCGCGTTCGTCAGTGCCCGCAGGCGCACCGCGAATCACCTGGTCGCGACCGCGGGCAGCGCGACGACGCTCGGGAATCGCGTCCAGCGGGACATCAACCTCGGGCGCGCGCCGTTGTCGGACTTCGAGACCACGAAGCAGGTCGGCGCGCTGACGATCCAGGACATGACCGCGACCGTCACCGCGCTCGAGCTGTCGCGCGCAGCGATCTTGATGCGCGGACCGGCGGCGGACGTCGATCGGGCGTTCGCGATCCTCGGCCGCACGCCGGTCCACATGCCCGCGACCGTCGACAACCCGAAGCAACCCTCGACGGCCACGCTGATGAAGCCACCCCGCGACAGCGACTTCTCGCTGTCCGATCTCGAAGAGCCGCTGACCCTGCAGGGTCCGCCCACCCGATGGACGCTGACGGCGACCGCTGGATACGCGCTCGGCCGTGTCATCACGCACAACGTCAGCGGCTTCATGCTCGGTGGTGACGTCGGGTATCGGCTGTCGCGCAAGCACGCGGTCGGCGTGAACGTCGCGCTGGGTCGGCTGCGTGGCACCTACGATGTCGGGCGGTTTGTCGAAGATCTGCGCCCGGTCGGCGTGACGTCCTACGGGCTTGCGGGGTTCTTGCGGACTTCCGATGACCGGTTGTGGGGAGGCCTCGTCGTCGGCCTGCGGCTCGAGCGGGTCACCGACGACGGCATGGCAAAGTCGTACAACAGCCTCGCGGTCGGTCTCGAAGGCGGCTTCGACGTGCTGCGGTCGCGGCGCCAGCGGCTCGGCGCCTACGCGCGATTCGACACCGATCTACTGTCCGGTGCGGACTACGCGTCGATCACGATGGGCCTGGCGTATCGCCAGTAGCTTGATCGCAGTCGCGCCTCGCGCCTCGCGGTCGCGTCGCCGGACGGCGCCGCTCCCCTCGTCACTCGGCGCCGAAGCCTGGAGGCGGTGCTGATCTGCAAGCGATCTCGGCGCCCGAGCGGGGATGGCGTAGCCGCAGCTCGACGGCGTGCAGCGCGATCGTCGTCGCCGGCGCGCGGGCGCCGTCGTACATCGTGTCACCGACGATCGGGTGACCGATGCTCGCGAGGTGCACGCGGATCTGGTGGGTGCGTCCGGTGTCAAGCACGACCTCGAGGAGCGTGCGATCGCCGTGGCGCTCGATCACCGTCCAGTGCGTGACGGCGCGCTGGCCGCCCGCTTCGATCGCGACGATCGCACGGCGATAGTCGAACGCCGGGTCGCGGCCGAGCGGCGCGTCGATCGTGCCGTGATCGCCGACGACGCGACCGACCACCATCGCGCGGTAGCGGCGCGTGATGCCGCCGGTGACGAACTGCCGGCGGATCGCCTCGTGGATCGCGGCGGTCTTCGCGATCGCGAGCAGGCCGCTTGCCGCGCGATCGAGGCGGTGCATCGGCGACGGCCGCCACGCACCCCATGGCAGATCGGGGCGCGCACCGCAGTGCCACAACAGGCCGTTCAGCAGCGTGCCCTCGCGGTACGGCCCCATCGGGTGGACGTGCATGATCGCCGGCTTCTCGCAGATCACGAGCTCGGCATCCTCGTGGTGAAACGTGATCGAGAGGGGTTGTGGGCGCAGCGCGCGAACGGCGACCGCATCGGCGTCGGCCACGATCACGTCGCCGGGTCGTACGAGCTCCGGGATCCGGCCCCGTCGATCGCCGATCCGGATCGCGCCAGCGTCGATCAGACCGCCGATCGCGTCGACCGGGACGACGACGAGGTGGGCCTTCGCGACGTCGACGAGGCGCGCCGGCGTCGGGCCCGTCACGGTGAAGCCGGTCATCGCGCGTTGCGTAGCATGCGGCGGTGGCCAGATCCGTCACAAAGCCGCGAAGTCCGTCGCATCGCGGGCGATGGCGAGGGTGTACGCTGGGTCGATGAATGGGCCCAAGCCGTCGGGGACGGAAGCGACGATCAGCACGGGCGGAACGGGCCTCTCGGTCTCGACGTCGTCGCAAGGTCTCGCGCCCGGCACGATGGTCGGCGAGTACCAGATCGACAAGCAGCTCGGCGAGGGCGGCATGGGTCGCGTGTTCTCGGCGATCCATCCGGTGATCGCCAAGCGCGCCGCGATCAAGGTCCTTCACCCCGAGTTCTCGGCGAACGGCGAGATGGTCCAGCGCTTCATCCAGGAGGCTCGCTCGGTCAACCAGATCGGCCACCCGAACATCGTCGACATCTTTGCATTCGGCGCGCTCCCGGATGGCCGGTTCTACTTCGTCATGGAGTGTCTGCGCGGCCAGAGCCTGCGCGACTGCATCGCGAAGCGATGGCTCGCGCCGATGGAGGCGCTCGCGATCCTCGAGACCGTCACGATCACGCTCGAGGCCGCCCATGAGAAGGGCATCGTCCATCGCGATCTCAAGCCCGACAACGTGTTCCTCGTCGAAGTGAAGGGCAACCTGCCGCAGGTCAAGCTGCTCGACTTCGGCATCGCGAAGCTGCTCGGCGACGATGGCCGCGTGCAGCGGACGCGCACCGGCAACCTGATGGGCACGCCCGGGTACATGTCGCCCGAGCAGGCACGTGGTCAGGACGTCGATCACCGCACCGATGTCTACGCGCTCGGCGCGCTCGCCTACGAGCTGTTGACCGGATGGCTCCCGTTCCCTGCCGACAACGCGGCCGACATGATCGCGAAGCACCTGTTCGCGCCGGTGCCATCGGCGCGGCTCAAGAACCCCAGCGTGCCGGTCGAGCTCGATCAGCTCGTCATGGCGATGATGGCGAAGGACGTCGCGCACCGGGCCTCGCTCGCGGTGGTCGGCGGTCACCTCCGCGCGTTGCGCGCGCACGGCGCGTTCGCGGCGATGCATGGCGCGACCACCGATCGCTCGGGGGCCCGAGATGGAGCGAGCCAGCAAGCGCTGGCGAGCGGGGTCCGACCCACCGGTCCCGTCGGCGCTACCGGCATGCTGACGCCGTCGCCGCAGATCACGCCAGCCCCTGCGATGGCCACGCCGTATGGTGGACAGACCGCGCCACCGACGAGCGGCCCGGCGCCGACGATGACGAGCGCTGCGCCGCGGCGGTCGCGTGCGCCGCTGTTCGTGACGCTCGCGGTGCTCGTCGTCGGCGGCATCGTCGCGGTCGCCGTCGTGGTGAATCGCAACACCGCGACACCCGCCGAGACCACCGCGGCGCCGACCCCGGCCACCGAGGCCGTGACGCCGCCGACAATCCCGGCCGCGGTCGCGACGCCTCCGGTCGTGGCGACCCCCGAGATCGACGCGGGCACCCCGGCCGCGACCGACGCAACGCCCGTCCCCGTGGTCGAGCCGCCGGTCACCCAGGAAACGCGACCGATGACGGTGAAGCGGCCGACGGTGAAGAAGCCGCCCGCGACGACGGTGAAGAAGCCGCCGACCACGGTGAAGAAGCCGCCGGTCAAGCCTGACGATCCCGACGCCCCGATGGACTGAGGAGACGCGATGAGTAGATGGTGGTTCGTGCTGATCGTCGCGCTGGGTGCTGGAGTCGCGCACGCGCAACCGGCTCCGGATCCGGCGGCCGCCGCGTATCTCGAGGCGCGTCGCCTCTACGACATCAAGGAGTGGGATCAGGCGATCGCGAAGTTCAAGGAGTCGTACCGGCTCAAGCCCGAGGCGCGCTCGCTGTTCAACATCGCGCAGGCGTATCGCCTCAAGGGTGACTGCGTCGAGGCGGTGAGCTTCTACCGGACATTCAAGCGGAACTACCCGACCGAGCAGACCGAGAAGGTCGACAAGTTCATCGTCGAGCTCGAGCCGTGCGCGAAGCAACAGAGTGCGGCTGCGACCCGGCCGACGGTGACGCCGGTGCCCGTCACCGAGCCACCGAAGCCCGAGCCGATCACGCCAGTCACCACGCCGCCGAAGCCCGACCCCGGCGTGGCGGTCACGCCAAAGCCCGAGATCACCCCCGAGGTGAAGCCGCGCGGTCTGGTCCCGCCCGCGGTGACGCCGGCGATCACGCCCGCGCCTGGGCCCGAGCCGGCGCGCGATCCAGAACCGATCGTCGAGACATCTTCACCGGGGCGCGGCAAGCGCGTCGCGGGCCTCGTGATCGGCGGGATTGGCATCGCGGCCGTCGCGACCGGCGTGTACTTCGGGCTGCGCGCCAAGTCGACCGCGAGCGATGTCGAGGGCGGCGCCACCTGGGATCCCGATCTCGATCGTCAGGGCAAGGCCGCCGAGCGCAACGCGATCATCCTGTGGGGTGCCGGCGGCGCCGCGATCATCGGCGGCGGCGTGCTCTACTTCCTCGGCCGCCGGAGCGCGGAGCCGTCGCGACTCTCGATCGTTCCCCGCGCGAGCGGTGCGGCCGTGGTGTGGGCATGCGAGCTCTGATCCTTGGCGTCGCCCTCGCCAGCGCCTGCTACGCGCCCGAGATCGAGCCGTGCCAGTACAGCTGTCCTGCGGGTGAATGCCCCGACGGCCTCGCCTGCAACGAGCAGCAGATGTGCGCGGCGACCGCCACCACGCGCTGCACGCCGCTGACCGGATGCGGCTGGCCGGGCATCTCGAACGTCGATCCGTGCGCCGCGAACATCGCGGCGGACAAGGTCACCGCCGACTGGACGATCGAGACGCACCTCAACATCAGCACCGGCGATCCGGGCATGCAAAACCAGATGCTCGACATGATCCCCGCTGACCTGTTCCGTACGATCGTCACCCAGGGCGACGGCAGCGAGGTCGTCGTGATCGCGGTCCACAATCTGCGGGTGACCGGTGGCCAGAACGGCTCGCTGTTCATCAACGGAACGCGCCCGCTGATCGTGCTCGTCAATGGCACGGCGGTGCTCGACGACGGTTCGATCACCGCGGCGGCCAACGGGCTCGAGGCCGCCGGTTGTGTCAACGGTCGCGGCGGCCCAGGCCGGGATACCACGGGCCAAGACGGAGGTGGAGGCGGCGGGGGCGGCGGGTTCGGGCCGCGCACGCAGAGCAACGCGAGCGGTGCTGCAGGTGGCTTTGGTGCGGCCGAAGGCAGCGTCATCCCGATGGGCGGCGGTGCGGGTATGCTCGAGCCGGGAACCGATGCGCTCGTCCCGCTGCGCGGCGGCTGTCCCGGCGGCAAGGGTGGCCGGCACTCGACCGGCACGGGAGGGGAAGCGGGCCGCCGCGGCGGCGCGTTCCAGCTGTCGGCGAAGACCAGCCTCTCGATCCAGGGCCTGATCAACGCCCCCGGTCTCGGTGGCGGCAACGCCCTCGACAGCCTCTCCGGTGGCGGCGGCGGCGGCTCCGGCGGCGGCATCTTGCTCGAGGCACCGACGATCACGTTCGTGGGCGGAGCGCTGCTGTGTGCGAACGGTGGCGGCGGCGGATCCGGCGGCTTCGTGTCGGGCGAGTCGACGTCGGGCCTTTGCGATATCCCGCTGTTTCCCGGGCAAGCAGGGGGCGATCTGAACAGCCCGAACAATCGCGGCGGGCACGGCGCGACCGAGCAATTCGTTGCCGAAGCGGGGTTCCCGGGATCGATCCAGACCGGGCCATCGGAGAAGCGTGGTGGCGGTGGCGGTGGCGGTGGGGTCGGCCGGATCCGGCTCAACGGCACGCTCGTCGGCATGCCGTCCGTCGAGTCGCCCAGAGCGAGCATGGGTACGCTGCCGGCCCCGCAGTAACCCGCGAGAAGCTCTCACGCGGGGCTCGCGGTCAGCCGCGATGGGATCGGGTATACCCGCCGCCTGTCCAACCCGACGCGCGAACGATCGCGAGCAGGCGCGACCTTTGGCCTCGGGCCGCGGCGCTCGTCGGCCCTCGATGTGGCCGAGTCCTCCGAGGAGGCGCCGCTCCGCGCGGAGCTGTTCAGCATCTCTCAGCTCGAGCGGCACGCGCAGACCCTCGCGGCCACCCACGTCATCACGACGAGCTCGACCGATGACCGCCTGCTGGTCCGGCTCGCCGACAACGAGCGCGTGCTGGCCGAGGCGTATGCGCTCGTCAGCGAGGCGGTGACCCGCGGCCGTCAGATCACGCCGGCCGCCGAGTGGTTCCTCGACAACTACCACCTGATCGAGGAGCAGATCAGGACCGCACGTCAGCACCTCCCCCGCGGCTACAGCCGCGAGCTGCCTCGCCTCCAGAGCGGCACGAGCCGCACGCCGCGTGTCTACGATCTCGCGATCGAGCTGATCTCGCACGCGCACGGCCGGGTCGATCTCGAGTCGGTGCGCGCCTTCATCGCGGCCTACCAGACGAGCCAGTCGCTGCGCCTCGGCGAGCTGTGGGCGATCCCGATCATGCTGCGGATCGCGCTGATCGAAAATCTCCGGAGGGTGATCGCAGGCGTCACCGCGGGGCGTCGCGATCGCGAGCACGCCGGGACGTGGGCCGAGAAGCTGCTGGAGGTCGCGACGACCGACTCGTCGCGGGTCGTCCTCGTGCTCGCCGAGATGGTCGCGGCGGACCCCGTGCTGTCGAACGCGTTCGTCTCCGAGCTCGCGAGCCGGCTGCAGGGCCACGGTGCCGGCGCGACGTTCGCGCTGACCTGGCTCGAGCAACGGCTCGCCGAGCGCGGCGAGACGATCGATCGCGTGTTCCAGCTCGCGAGCCAGAGCCAGGCCGCGGATCAGGTGTCGATCGGCAACAGCATGGGCAGCCTCCGCCAGCTCGGCGCGACCGACTGGCGGGTGTTCGTCGAGGAGGTGAGCGTCGTCGAGCAGGTGCTGAAGGCCGAG
>JBKJUF010000688.1:0-4090 GCA_046590445.1 Kofleriaceae bacterium | reverse complement strand
CCGCCTGGATCTTGAGCACGACGTCGAGCACGACCATTCCCTCCACGACGTCGGTTCGAAAGGACTGAAACGTCCCGTCGCCCTCGGGGTGGGTCCGCCAGATCTTGAACGTTGCGGTCGGCATTACGACTTCTGCTCGTCGATGACTTGCGTCAGTTGGTCGGGGATCGGCGGAATCGGGAGCCGCGAGAGTTGCATGGCTCGCCGAAAAACACGCCGCCGTGTGGCGAGCCGCGTCCGGCCTTCACCTCGGCGGTGATGGCGCGCGCGACCTCGTCACGCGTCAGCAGCTCGGGCGGGCGGCGCGCGGTCTTGTCGCCCTTGAGCCAGCGGTCCGCCTCCTCGACGGTATCCGCGGTCTCCGGCGCGAAGCGCTCGGAGATGTAGTTGAACATGAACCGCTCGCCCTTGTTGTTCTTGAGGATGCCGCCATCCCCGCGAACGCCTTCGGTGACGAGGATGCCGCGAACCGAGAGCGGCCAGACCATCCCCGTCGGATGGAACTGGGTGAACTCGACGTCCATCAGCTCGGCGCCGGCGTCGTACGCCATCGCGATGCCGTCGCCGGTGTACTCCCACGAGTTGCTGGTGACGGGCCAAGCCTTCCCGCCGCCGCCCGTCGCGAGGATGACGGCCTTGCACCGAAACACGACGAAGCGACCGGTCTCGCGCCAGTACGCGAGCACGCCGGCGATGCGGTCGCCGTCCATCAAGAGCTCGAGCGCCGCGCACTCCATGTGGAACGAGATGCCCTGATGGACCCCGTGATCCTGCAGCGACCGGATCAGCTCGAGCCCCGTGCGATCGCCGACGTGCGCGAGGCGCGGATAGCGATGCCCGCCGAAGTTGCGCTGCGAGATCAGCCCCTCCTTCGTGCGATCGAAGACCGCGCCCCACTCCTCGAGCTCGTGTACTCGATCAGGCGCTTGCTTCGCGTGGAGCTCGGCCATGCGCCAGACGTTCAAGAACTTGCCGCCGCGCATGGTGTCGCGGAAGTGGATCTTCCAGTTATCGCGAGGATCGACGTTGCCCATCGCCGCGGCCATGCCGCCTTCGGCCATGACGGTGTGCGCCTTGCCGAGGAGGCTCTTGGAGATGACGCCCGTCGACAGCTTGTGGGCGCTGCACGCGATCGCAGCACGCAGGCCGGCGCCGCCGGCACCGATCACGAGCACGTCGTGATCGATGGTCTGGAGCTCGGAAGGATCGAGTGCCATCTCAGTTGCCCCAGGTGTTGAGGTCTTTGATCACGCCCATCGAGAGGAGGCGGACATAGACATCGGTGACCATCACCCACAGAAGGCTCGCCCACGCGAACTGCATGTGGCGCGCGTTGAACCAGGTCGCTTGCTTGAACGAAGCGAGCGCGATCGTGCTCTTGCCGCAGTTCGACATGAGGTCCTTACGTCCGCCGATCAGGTGGCGGAACGAATGGCAGCCGAACGTGTAGCTCGCGATCAGGACGACGTTGATCGTGAGGATGATGCTGCCGAGGCCGACGCCGAATACCCCGTCCCTGAAGAACGCGATGAACGCGTCGTAGCCGAGCAGGATGATGAAGACGAGCGCCGCGTACAGCGCGAACCGGTGCAGGTTCTGGATCAGGAGCAGCTTGGTCTCGCCGTTGTACTTGCGCTTGCCGCCGAGCGGTCCGACGGCGCAGCCCGGTGGCGAGCCCGCGAACGCGCGGTAGTAGGCCTTGCGGTAGTAGTAACAAGTCATCCGGAATGACAGCGGAAAGATGAGGATGAAGATCGCCGGCGACGCCGGGACGAAGCTCGGCCACCACGATGGCCAGGTGCCGAACCACGCGTGCGCGACCGGCGCGGCGCCCTCGATGCCCGGCATGCCCTCGTTGGTGAACAGCACGGGCGAGTAGAACGGGCTCAGGTACGGGTTCGCGTAGTAGTGCTCCGCCTGCCACAACGCCCACGTCGTGTAGACGACGAAGGTCGAGAACACGATGAAGGTGATGCCGGGGCCGGCCCACCAGTTATCGGTTCGCTGTGTCTTGCAGAAGCCTTCCGCGTGCCCACCGATCACAGGCAGGTGTGTGGCCATGTCGCGCGCAATATATGGAAACGGTTCGCATGCCGCAAGGAACGAGCCCGCAAAGCTTTCCGACGAGGGCGTCGTCGCATTCAGGTGCAAGCGCCGTGGAGCTGTCCGAGTTGCACCGCACGGCGCATCCATGCCCGGCATCAGCAGGTCGTGCGTTCAGCGCAGGCACTGCTTGACGATCGACGAGCGGGTCTGGCTCCTGGTCACCCTGGTGATGTGGCAGGAGTAGGACGCGACCGGTTTCCGGGCGGTCGGGTCGATGACGTGCTGGCAGACCAGCCGCTGCTTGGGACTCGCTCGGCGGATCCGGGTCCACGTCCGATCGTAGGACCTTTCCGGAGCGACGTGCACCGTCGTGATCTCGCCGGCCTTCGACATGCCTTCGAAGAGGGCCCGCGCGGCGTCGCGCTGGCCGCGCTCGAACCGGGTCCCCACCGCGGGATCTCCCTCGATCCACGCATAGAGTCCCGGCTGGAGGGGAAGCTCGTCGGGATCACCCTGGAAGCGTCCCGGCGAGAACTCGCCCCCGCCGACGTCCCATCCCGCGATCGTCTCGAGCCAGGTGATGTCCACCGAGCCCAGCGCGGCAGCGAGGACGCCGGGGACCGCAGCGGTCGCGAACTTTCCTGGCTTCTGCGAGACGAGCGAGGGTTCGAGCGCGGCCCTCAGATCGGCCTCGAACTCCTTCCAGTCATCGAGCATGAGCGTCTGCGTGACACACTCTCGACCCGGTGCTGCGCTCGCTGGAAGGGCCGCAAGCAAAATCCCGAAAATGAGCGGAAGGTCTTTCATCGGCGACATATAGCCGTTTTGGCGCCCCTGCCTCCAGCGCAATTCAAACGCGATCGTTGGGTGAAGGCTCGGTGCGGCATCCTGCGCTGTTGCGGAGCGGCGGTGCCGATTGTCAGGTCTCCGCGATCACTTCCGAGTATCGAACAGATCGTCGGCAGGCTGCTTTTTCGTCGGCCTCGGCCTCGGCTTCGCGGCTGGCTTCGGCTTCAACTTCAGGGCTGGCTTGACGGTGGGTCGTGACCTCAGCTCGACGACCTTGGGTGGAGCCTTGATCTCGGCGATCGTCGGCTCACGCACGGACGCTGCCGCGACCGGCGGACCGGCGCCGGCATCCTGCGGTGCTGGTTGCGTGACTGCCGGTGATGCGACCTCCGGAATTGCGAGTGGTGGCGCTGACGCCGCCGGTGGCATGGTCGGTGGTGCCGCCGGTGGTACCGCCGGTTCGGCGGCCGTGTCGCTCGCCGGATCGATGGGCTTCGACCCGGCGGCGTGCGGCGCGTCGTCCTGCATCAGCTGGTTCGCGACGAAGCCGCCGGCGCCAGCGAGGATGCACAGGCTGGCGACGCCTGCGATCATCCAGCCGCGCCGGCTACGGACCTGGTGCGTGAGCTGACCTACGCCGCGCGAGACGCTGGTCTGGCTCGGGGGCCAGCTGCGCGGCGTGAGCTGCGCCGGTGAGATCGGGATCGGCACCGACAGCCCACCGCCCGCGGCGACCGGCAGGCCTTGCTTGCCCTGCTGCGACATCCGGTGCTGGAGGATCCGCGTCGAGCGCGTCGCCGATTGTGCGCCCGCGATCGGCTCGCTCGCGAACGGCGCCAGCGAACGCGCGAGCTCGCCTACGTTCTGTGGCCGCATGTTCGGATGCTTCTCGAGGCAGCGCAGGATCACCTCGCCGAGCCCGGCGGGGAGCGGCACCATGAACGGCGTGGGTGGCTCGCCGTTGACCTTGAGCACGAGGGCCGCGTAGCTCTCGCCGGCGAACGGCGGGCGTCCCGTCAGCAGCTGGTACATCACGATGCCGATCGACCAGATGTCGCTGCGCGGCTCGGAGCCCTTGCCGCTCTTCATCTGCTCCGGCGCCATGTACGTCGGCGTGCCGAGCACGGTCTGTGTCCCGGTCAGATCGGTGAGCGCGACCGGCGTCTTCGAGATCCCGAAATCGAGGATCTTGAGCAGCATCGAGTTGTCGGCGCGCTTGGTGATGAAGAAGTTCGACGGCTTGATGTCGCGATGG
>JBKJUF010000565.1:0-8416 GCA_046590445.1 Kofleriaceae bacterium | reverse complement strand
AGGGCCCGCGCGGCTGCACCTCGGCGACCAGCCCGAGCCGGTCACGCTTCGCCTCCAGCGCGGCGGCGCGATCGATGTCGTGGTCACCGAGAAGGAGGGCGGAGCTCCTGTCCGCGGCGCGGACGTCGAGCTGCGGTCGACGCTGACGTGGCGCGCGACCACGAACGCGGACGGTATCGCGCAGCTGCGAGGCGTCGGGGCCGCGTGGGCGCCGCTCGCGGTGCGGGCCGCGGGCTTCGCGCCGGCCGTGATGATGCTCGGCACGTCGGGCAACCCGGCGGTGCCGGAGCGGATCGCGATGACCCTCGCGCGCGGCGCCGGCCTCGCGGGGCGCGTCGTCGATGAGGCTGGCAGGCCAGTGGCCGGCGCGCGCGTCGTCGCGACCTCGGCCTCGGAGCCGCTGCCGGTCGTCGATGCGCGGCGCGATGGCGTCCTCGCAGGCGCCGACGGCACGTTCGCGATTCCGGTCGTTGCTGCCGGAACCTGGCGGCTCACCGCGACGCACGGCGACGCAGGTCCGGTGACGAGTGTGCCGATCACCCTCGACGGCAAGCACGCGCGCAGCGGCGTCGAGCTGGTGCTGGCGGCGGGGGGGATCGTGCGTGGTGTCGTGCACGACAAGGCCGGCAAGCCGGTCGCGTCCGCGGACGTGCGGGTCGTCGCGAAGGGCCACGTCGAGTGGCGCGCGCGCCGCCAGGCGTTCACCGACGCCGACGGTAAGTTCGCGATCGCCGGGCTCGCCCGCCGCGCGTCGGAGGTCGTCGCGCGTCATGACAGTGGCGCCTCGGCGATCGCACCAGCGGATCTCGCGGCGAAGCGCGAGCACGACGTGGTGCTAGTGCTCGACGTCGATGGCGCGATCGCAGGCACCGTCGTCGATCCGAAAGGAGCGCCGATCGGCGATGCCCAGGTGATCGCCGAGCCCGAGTGGAGCGGCGGCATCGCCGACCGCGCGGCGTGGAGCGTGCGCGGCGTGCAGGAGACCGTGACCGATCAGGGTGGCGCGTTCCGGTTCGCGGGGCTGCCTGCGGGCTCGTATCGCCTCCGTGCGGCTCGCCCGGGCGCCTCCGAGGCCGCGCTGGCGCTCGCGGCCGGTACGGTCGCGCAACCGAACGGCACGCCGGTGAAGCTCGTCGTCCCCGCCGATGGCCGCGTGATCGGCAAGGTCGCGTTCGCCGACGGCAAGGCCCCGGCCGCGTTTCACCTGACGCTCGGCTGGACGCACCCGATGCCGTTCGCCGCGAAGGACGGCGCATTCGCGCTGCCCGCGCCCGGCGGCACGCACAGGTTGACGATCAGCGGCCTCGGCTTCGTCGAGCAGCGCCGGGAGGTCGCGATCACCGACGGCAAGGACACCGACGTCGGCACGATCACCGTCGTCGCCGGTCGCTCGATCTCCGGCCGCGTGCTCGACGACACCGGCGCCCCGGTCGCGAAGGCGAAGGTCGCCGCCGGCATGCTGCTCACCGGCGGTGGCGAGGAGCTCTACATCAAGGATGAGAGCATCGGCGCGAAGGACACCGAGACTGACGCCGGCGGACACTTCACCCTCGATGGCTTCCCACCCGCAGCCGTCACCGTGGTCGCCGGCAAGGACGGCATCGGCCGCAGCGCGAGCATCCGCATTCCTGGCACCACCGACAGCGCCACGCTCGATCTCGTACTCGCGCCGACCACGGGCCTCGCGGGCAAGATCACGCGGGGCGGCGCGCCGCTCGCCGACACCATCGTCATCGCGAACCCGGTCGGCGCCACCTCCTCGAACTTCTTCGTCGCGACGGGTCCCGATGGCACCTTCGCGCTCGACGCGCTCGCCCCTGGCGCATACGTCGTCTACCCGATGCTCGGCGGCGGCGGCGGTCGCCCGAAGGACATGTACACGCGCAAGGTCGAGGTCACGCTCGGCAAGCGCGCGCACGTCGACATCGACACGACGCCGGGCCCGGTGACGCTCGCGATCAGCATCAAGACCGATCGAGGCACTGCCGTCCCGATGGCCCAGGTCCTGGCGATCCAGGCCACGCTCGATCCGCACAGCATGGAGGAGCTCCGCGATGGCTCGCACCTGCCGGTCGGCGAGACCGTCATCCCGATCTACATCCGCGGCGCGATGGGCGGCACCACCGAGATCGAAGGCGTCCGCGCCGGCCCCCACACGATCTGCGCGATGCTCGGCGACCCGCGCGCAGATCCAGCGAGCTTGAAGTTCAAGTGCACGCCCGCCAAGCTCGGCGCCGCCGCGAAGCAGAGCGCGACCATCGTCGTTCCGTCGGCGTGGATCGAGGCCAACTAACCGCAGCACGACCGGACATGACGGCCGTCCATCGGCCGACGCGCCGCATCGGCGTCACTGCAGTTGCGACGGCACGCGATCTGCTGTGGGTCTGGCCTCCAAGGAGCTATCCTCGTGACCGAGCCAGCCGACATGACGCCCGTGACCCGTGGCGAGCTCCGCGCCGAGCTTGCAGACCTCGAGCTCCGGATCGAGCAGAAGCTCGAACAGAAGCTCGAACAGAAGCTCGATCAGAAGCTGGAGCTGAGGACGGGGGCGCTCCTCGCGCGAATCGACGCCAGGTTCACGGCGTTCGATCTCAAGTTCACGACCATGATCGCCGGCACGGAGCAACGCTTGCTACACGAGCTCGCCCGGCATACGCGAAGCATCGAGAGCGTGCTCGAGGCTTACTGATTGGAGCCGAACAGATCGACGACGCCCTGTCGGTAGTTCCAGTGGCAATCCTCGTCCCGGGGCTCGTAGAGCCCATGCGCGTAGACATGGGCGCAGTTGGCTCGCGGCAGCCGGGCATCGACCACGACGAGCTCCTTGGCGGCGCCGCGCTGGGCGACCCCCTGGTAGTTGACGCAATAGAACACGTCACGACGACACCCCGCGCACGACCGCACCAGCTCGCGCGAGTCGGCGGGCAGCGCGTGCCAGTGTCGCGGGCATGCCGCGCGTCGATCGCAGCCTCCGATCGGGCCTCGACTGACCACCGCGCGCCACGCGGGTTTGGTGATGAAGGTCGTCCTGCCGACGACCTCCGAGGTCTGGACGTCCACGGCATCCACGAGCTCGAGCCGGAGGTACCGCGACGCAACTGGGAACCCGTTGGCCTCGAGCCAGTCGGCGTAGACCGCGCGCGCCTCGTCATCTGCCGGGTTCGCTCGCAGCGTGTTCAGGAAGGCATGCTCCTCCGGCGTTTCGGGTCGCGACTCGTCGAGGTTCGCGACCGGCACCCGCTCGCCGAGCGTGAGCTGGAGGATCGTCTCGCCGACGCGGATCCACTGGCCGATCTCGACGGCTGTCGGTCGGGTGACCCGCTCGTCATCGACATAGGTCCCCAGGATGCTGCCAAGGTCCTCGATCAAGATGCCGCCGTGCCCGAGCGTCAACCGCGCGTGCGGGCTCGAGACCGTGGAGTCGGCCAGCCGGATCTCGCCGGCCGCGCCGCTGATCGTGTAGCTGCCGTCGTCGGCGAGCGCGAGGTAACGCGGCTCGTGGGCGTCCTCGACGTGCGAGATCTTGAGCAGCATCCGATCACGAGGGCCCTGACGCTGGCTTGGCTGGCGGCAGCGTGCTTGGTGGTGTCGCCACCGGGGCTGACGTTCGCGCCTGTAGCATCCGCACCAAGATGCGCGGGAACTCGTCCTCGGTGACGTGGAGCTTGGTGTCCTTCGCCTTGGTCTGCTTCGGCTTCACGCCGGTCATCCGGACATCTGCGCTCCCCACGAACCCACCCTTGTCGCGCGCCACGCACATCGCGATGGTGTGCTGGGTCTTGCTCGACGGTGGGTTCACGTAGCGCACTTGCCAGGCGACCTCGATCATGCTGGCCTCCGCGAGGGTCTGGTCGACGAGCTGCGCCGGTTGCACCTTCGCGGCGAGCCGCTTGCGCTGGTCGTCGCAGGTCCCTGCGCCGAACGGCTCGACGTAGAGGTGCGCGGTCAGCGTCGGATCCTTGTAGTCGATGATGTCGGTGTCCTTGTTCATCACCGTGAGTCGCCACGTCCCGTTCGTCCGCGGCAGCTCGATACTGCGGCCGCTCGGGAACGTCGATGCCTGTCGCTCGCCGTACCGCGTGCCGTTGGTGTCGAGCTCGGGTCCGACCGGACCGCGCTGGTAGCGCGCGAGGAGCCGCTTGATGACGGGATCGAGCCGCGCCTCGTTCTTGCCGGTGGCCGCGCGCAGCTGGGCGATCTCGGCCTCGCGCGCAGCGATGTCCTTCGCGATCGGGCCGTAGCTACTGTTCGCGCGCAGGAACGCGAGTATCCCAGCCAGCTTGGTGCAGTACTCACTCTGGGTCGCGTATCCGGCCTTGACCAGCTCGAGGTCCTTCGCGACCGCATCACTGTCAGCGCCCTCGAGCTTCGGCTGGATCGCGGTCACGCCCTCGATGACGAGCGTCATCCCACCGCGACGAATCTCGCACTGCTGCTCGTGCTTGGCGTATGCCTTGATCGCAACGTCGATCTTGCGGTCTGCCCGCGCAGGCGTGGCCGCAGCGAGCACGAACCCGACGGTCACGCACGTTGCTCTCATGTCGAGAATGGTACCGCGAGGCGACCATGACCACCCCCGGCGGCGACGGCTGCGCCCGCTCGCACACCTCACGACAAGGCGTCTTGACCGGCGCCGCGGAGCGCGCTACTTCATCGTTCCTCGACGGGGGTTTAGCTCAGCGGGAGAGCATCGGCTTTGCAAGCCGAGGGTCAAGGGTTCGATCCCCTTATCCTCCACGTACTTAGACGGACAATGCGGTGATAGTCAACAGATTAGTCAACAGTTTGGACGAAAGCGGCCGTCATGGTTCCGCTCGCGCAATCTTATTCCGAAGGTGATCTTCTACTCGCCCTCTTAATCAGCTCGCCGCTTTCGCCTGACGGTTCTTATCGATGATCGCGGCGATGATCATCAGGAAGCCGACCAGCCGGGGTAGGTATACGATGTACCCGTGTTCGCCTTCGCTGAGCGTGGACGCGCGGATGACCCAACCGGCCGCGAACACCCAGAACGCGCCGGCGAACCAGACGAACAACCGGTCTTTGCTGACGCGCCAGAACTTCAGGAACTTCAAACCGATCACGAAGCACGCGAGCGCCAGCATGCCGTGGAGAAATGATGTCGCGTCGCCCATCAGGTTTCCTCCCAGATCAGCCCGATCAGCAGCAGCATGACCGAGACCAAGGCGGTTCCCGTGCGCGGCACGGAGAAGTCGATGTCGGGCACCAACACCAGATCCACGAAGAGTAGAACGTTGTTGATCGTCAGCCCCGCGAAGCACAACGTGCTCCACATCAGCAGCCGCGACGGGTTGCGGCGATAACGCCCCGCCAACAACAGCGCGCAGAACAGACTCGTGATCGCGCACAGGAGATAGACGGCCTCAGCCATTGTCGTCGTCCTTCTTCTTTCGAAGCTGGAAAGCGTCCGCGAAGCTTCGCGCGGCCATGCGGCGAATTCGCTCCATCGCGATCGTTGTGAGCAGGCGCATGATCTGGTGCCGATTCTCCGCGTAGAGGCTCGCTGCCTCCGAGAGCGTGGCATCCTCTCCTTCGAGCGTCAGGCGAACGTGTTGATCGTCGCGCTTGACGACGCCCGCCCGCTCCATGTCCGCAACCACTTGCTGGAGGGCTCCAGCCCCGACCTGAAGGTGGCGTGCGAGATCCTCGATCGACTCCGACCCGTGCGGCGACTCGCGGAGGGCGAGCGCGATCTCCAGCTTCTCGAGCGTATCCAGCTTGGCGTCCAGCAGCGCCTTGAGCGCAGGAGAAGGTTGGCGTTCCTCGGGCACTGGATATGGGATCCTAACAATGTCTGCTGCATTGCACGCGGATCGCACGGCGACCTTGCTGGGCGCTCACGGCGAGATCACCGGCCCGAGATTCGTTCGTTCCGCTGCGAGCCAAGCGAGCAAGCGATCGACCTCGCGCTGATCGCGAACGAAGTAGCGCGCCATCGAGCGTCGCGAAAACCCGACGCGGATCCCGAACACGGTGTCGGTGTGAGCAAAGGCGTCTTCGTCGGTGCGATCGTCGCCGACGAACAAGGCGCGGTCCGCCCCTTCGGTCACGCAGATCGCAGCGAGCGCATCGCCCTTGCTCGGTGCTCGCGCGGGCAGGATGTCGACGACGAGCTTTCCGTGGAGCGCGCGTGTCGTGGGCGAGAGCGTGGAGAGCGCGTTCGCGATGGATCGCCTGGCCACCCGTCGATCGGGCGCGTGACGGTAGTGGATCGCGATCGAGTGGCGCTTGTCCTCGATCTCGACTCCGGGTGAGCGCGCGAGTATCGCGAGTTGTCCGCGCGCCACCGTGATCGCGTCCTCGAACTCGCCGTGCGCGCCATCGAGCCGAATTCCGTGATTGCCGATCACGTGCCGGAACGGCAGGCCCTCGAGACGGCGCGCGACATCGTCTCGTGCTCGACCGGAGATCACCGCGCACGGGTACAACGTGCAGAGCCGTGCGATCGCGTCGCGCGTCCGCGGCCTCATCATCGCCTTGGTCCGATCGGCCACGAGCGGCGCGAGCGTGCCATCGAAGTCGAACGCCAGCACCACGCGCGAGCGCGCCGCATCCGCGAGGTCGCCCGCCATCGGGCCGAGCGCGTGCTTCACGTACCCTCGGCGCGCGAACCAAGCCGGCCCGTTAAACGATCGCGCCTCCGCAGCTCGGCCGCATCGATGAGCATCCGTCCGGCCCATCGGTACACGTTGAACTCCGACACGAGCCGACGCATCGACCGCATCCGCTCGCGTTGCTCGTCGGAAGACATCTTCAGCGCCGTCGCGAGCGCGTCGCCGGCCTGCCGGAGATCATAGGGGTTCACGATCAACGCCTCGCTGAGATCCCGCGCGGCGCCCGTGAACTGGCTCAGCACGAGAACGCCCTGCTCGTCGTCCCTGGCCGCGACGAACTCCTTGGCGACGAGGTTCATGCCGTCGTGCAAGCTGCTCACGTAACAGAGGTCCGCGGCGCGGTAGTAGCGAAACACGGTCGGCGGCTCGTGATGCGCTCGCAGCAGGATGACGGGTCGGTACTCACCGTCGCCCCACCGGAGGTTCACTTCGGCCGCCACTGCTTCGACGCGCTCGTTGAGCTCACGGTAGCGCTCGATCTTCGTGCGGCTCGGCGCGGCGAGTTGGACGAACGTGAACCGGCCACGGAACTGGGGGTACCGTTCGAGTAACGTCGAGACGGCACGCAGGCGCTCCTCCACGCCCTTCGTGTAATCGAGCCGATCGATCCCGACGCCGATCAGTGCGTCGGGCGCGAGCCCGAGGTCCCTTCGAATGTCAGCGCGGCAGTCGCCGATCGACGGAATGTCCGCGAGCCAGCGGACCGGCCACTCGATCGAGATCGGATACGGCCGGACCAGCGTACGCCGCGGCGCCTGGATGATCGCGTTGTCCTCGCGATCGATCCGGCTCTCCATGAACGCGTCGATCGAGTCGATGAAGTTGTTGCAGTGCTGCTGCGTGTGAAACCCGACGATGCTCGAACCGAGGAGACCACGCAGGATCTCTTCGCGCCAAGGGCAGATGCCGATGCGCTCCGCGTTCGGCCACGGGATGTGCCAGAACGTCAGGATCGTTGCGCGTGGCAACTTCTCGCGGATCATCCGGGGGGCGAGCGCGAAGTGGTAGTCCTGCACCAAGACGATCGGATCGTCGGTGTCGACCTCCTCGCACACCGCGTCGGCGAAGCGGCGGTTGACCGCCACGTAGTGCTCCCAATCGGCCTCGCGGAAGATCGGGCGGTTGTGCGCGAGATGGCAGAGCGGCCACAGTCCTTCATTGGAGAAGCCGTAGTAGTAGCCCTGTTCCTCCTCGGGGCTCAGCCAGACGCGCCGGACGACGTACGACTCCTCGCCGGGCGGAACCCGAACGCGCGCGTGCGCGTCGACCGTCTCTCGATCGGCGCTCCCAGCCCCGTGCGCGACCCACACCCCGGAGCAGGCGCGCATCACCGGTTCGAGCGCCGTGACGAGGCCGCTCGCCGGATGGACGACGCGCACGCCATCAGCGGTCTTCTCGTGGATGTACGGTTCGCGGTTCGCGAGGATGACGACGCGTTCACCGTGCAAGTGTTGTTTCAACGCCGCGCGAAGTCGGTCGGAATTCCATGGGCCACCTCGCTGTCCCTTCGCGCGCTCGTCGGCAAGCTCGTCGATCAGCGAGCGTACGTCGCGCACGAGCGCTCGAAACTCGCGCGGCGCCGGACCACGCAACGCCTGGCGAAGATCGAGTGTCCAGCCTCGCCAGGCAAACCGCGCCGCGAGAAACATCACGAGCGCCGCACCGAACGCGAGCACGAAGAACGCGACCACGAGCACGTTGCGGACCGTCGCCGCGCGTCGATCGAGGAAGCTGGCGTCGTGGACGAGGATCACGTGACCGAGCCGCCTGGAATCCACGTC
>JBKJUF010000480.1:0-7025 GCA_046590445.1 Kofleriaceae bacterium | reverse complement strand
CAGGTACGGCTGATCGAGGTTGAGGTAGAGGTGGCCCCGGGTGTCGATGGGCTGCCGGGTCAGCGGTAGCTGCGGCAGGACGTTGGCGAGGAACCAGTCACGAAACGCGACGCTGCGGCTCGACACCACGCCGTCGGGGAGGAGCTTGAGGTCGGCGTCGAGGACGAACACACTCCGGACCGCCGCCCCCGACTGCTCGACCTTCTTCTGCAGCATCGCCATCTCGTCGAGCTCGATGCTGCGCATCAGCTTCTTGTCGGCGTCGTCGATCAGCGACTCGATGTTGAGGACCTTCTCCTCCGCCAGATCGAGCATCAGCGCGAGCTCGCGGTCGCGGGACGTCTGTTCCGAGGTCGCCGTGTAGCCGTAATATGCGAGTGCCGCCGCCGCGGCCAAGACCGCGAAGATCAAGGCATTCACGAGGAGCAGACGACGCACGCGCCGGCGATCCTGCCACGTCTTCCGTCACTTGTAAGTCCCCAAGGTTGCTAGGTGACTACAAGTCGTGTTAGACGGCTGACTGACGCGCAACTCAATCCGGACTTCGCGATTCGGCGTGTTTCTAGGCAGTTAGCGGCTCGATACCTCGCGTTCGCGCAGAAGAGGCAGGGATGGATTCCATCTTCGAAGAAGACGCCGATGAGGTGGGTGGGGAGATCGAGGCGTATTGCCCGTCGCCACGCTGCAAGGCGGATACGACGCACACGATCATCAGCATGTACGAGGACGAGGTCCGTCGCGTGCAGTGCGTGGTCTGCGGCGAGGTTCACGCCTACCGCAAGCCACGTGGGGACGGTACGGAGGAGGCTGCCGAGGGCGCCGCAAAGAAGACGACCCAGAAGCGGATGACCTGGGACGACGCGATGGCCCGTGCCACCGACGCGGACCTCGCCAACTGCCGGCCGTATTCGATCCGCGATGCGTACGAGGAAGGCGACGTCGTGCACCACCCGGTGTTCGACATCGGCTTCGTGATCGACCTGCTGCCTGACAACAAGGTCGAGGTGATCTTCCGCGACGGTGGCTCGCGTGTGCTCGTGCACAATCGCGGCGATCTCGCGTCGCGGATGCCGGACATCAGCGAGATCCCGGTGCCGCGCGAGGCCAAGAAGAAGAAGCGCGCGAAGAAGCCAGGCGCCGACGGCACGATGCCGACGGTCCCGGCGCGATCCAAGGCGCAGGTCGAAGAGGCCGTCTTGCGTGCGCGTGGCGCGGCGCAGATGCGCATGGACGAGGCCCAGAAGACGGCCGACGAGCGCAACAAGAAGCTCAAGGACGAGGCCAAGAAGAGCAAGGCTAAGGGCAAGGCGCCTGCAGCCCCGGGGCCTGTGGCACCCGTGAAGGCAGTGGCGAGCGCGAAGGCGCCTGCTGCGAAGCCACCGGCGAAGGCTGCGCCTGCGAAGGGGTTACAGAAACCGGCTGCGAAGGCGGTCAAGGCACCTGCGAAGGCGACCGCGAAGAAGCCGACCGCGAAGAAGCCGACCGCGAAGAAGCCGCCCGCGAAGAAGCCGACCGCGAAGAAGCCGCCCGCGAAGAAGCCGCCCGCCAAGCCCGCGAAGAAGGCTCCGGCGAAGAAGCCGGCGAAGTCTGCTCCGAAGAAGAAAAAGTAACCGCGCCGTTCAGCTGGTTGGTCGTTCAGGTGGTCGGACTGGCGGCTCGGAGTCGCGCCGTGGCTTCTGGCGGAACGGCAGCAGCACCGTGAACTCGGTGAACACGTCGGGCTGCGAGTCGACGGTGATCAGCCCGCCGTGGAGCTCGATCAGGCCACGGGCGATGTAGAGCCCGAGCCCTGCGGAGTCGGGACCCGCAGATGTGTGGTGCTTCGCAGGCTGCGCATGGAGGAACGGATCGAAGATCCGCTGGCGGTCCTGCTCGGCGATCCCGACGCCGTTGTCGCGGACCCGGAGCCGGGCCCAGCCGCCGGGGTAGCGGTCCGTCGGCGCCTCGTCGACGCAGATCGTGATCTCGCCGTGCTCGGGCGTGTAGCGGATCGCGTTGGACACCAGATTGACTGTGATCTGGTGGATCTTGTCGCGGTCGGCGTCGAGGCGATCGATGCGCTCGACTCGGGTCTCGAGCTTCTGCTGGCGGGCGTTCGCGAGCGGCAGGAGCTCGGTCACGACGTCGCGGACCTCCTCGCCGAGGTCGACCGGCTCGCGGCGCAGGATCATGCGGCCGGCCTCGAGGCGGCTGACATCGAGCATGTCGTGGACCAGGCGCTTCAGCCGGTGCGCGTTACGGCGGACCGACGACATGGGCCGGGCGATCAGCGGCGGCAGCTCGCCGAACCGGCCCTCCGAGAACAGATCGAGGTAGCCGACGATGCTGGTGAGCGGCGTGCGGGGCTCGTGCGCCGCGGTCGAGATGAACTCCGCCTTGATCCGGCTCTGGCGCTCGAGCTCGGCGTTCTTGGAACGGAGCTGCGCCTCGACCTCCGCGAGCGCACGCGTTCGCTGGCGCACGATCTGGTCGAGGTTCGCGCGCAGCGCGCGGAACTCGCCGCGCGCCTCCTCGACCTCGCGGGTGCGCTCCTCGATGACGTTACCGAGCCGGACCGCGGCATCGAAGAGCTCGGCCTGGGTCGGCGAGCCGGTGCCCGAGCGTTCGAGCCGCGCGATCAGCACCTCGATGGTGCGCCGCGCCGACGCCAGCTCGTCTTCGAGCTCCGCGATCCGCTCGTCCTGCGAGCCCCGAGGCTCCGTGGTCTCGGGAGGATCACGGTCACTCACCGTGGACGTCCGATCGCGAGCCCGGCCAGCGTGTGGTTCACGAGGAGCATCCCGGACTGCTCGCCAAGGCTCTGGAACCCGACGACGTCGTACTGACCGTAGGCGCCCGCGAGCTCGCGCTCGAGGTTTCGCACCGCCGCCTCCCAGTGCCGGCCGATGCACGAGAATGCGAGGAACGCACCCATCGTCCCGCCCACCCTGTCGGCGGCCAGCGCGAGGTCACGCGTCGTCGTGCCGATCAGATCGCCGGGTCGCATGATCCGCAGCACGTGGCCGGGATCGACGGCGCTCGCGAGGTGGATGGACTCGTTCTCGAAGTGCGTGATCGAGCGGACGTAGGGCAGCCCGTCGACGTAGCGCGCGAACGAATGGTTCGGCCGCGGCGTGTCGAGCTCTTCGCCGCTCCCGCGGATCAGCTCGCGCAGCCGCGAGACCGCCGGGCGCCCGTCGAGCTCCTCGATCACGCGGCCCGAGCCCGCGGTCACCACCGTCTTGATCTCGGTCGGCAGCAGATGCCAGGACATCACCGCGTGAAACGGCAGCTCGCTCTCGAGCAGCACGACCACGCCGGCATCGGTCAGGACCTCGCCGTCGACCCAGAGGAACGGCTTGCGCGTCGACTGCACCTCGGTCGCTGCGCAGCCACCGACGAAGCGAATCTGCGGCGCGGCGGCCGCGGAGCCGATACAGAACGCCTCCTCCTGGCCGCAGCGACCGTCGACGAGCGTGATCGCGACGTGCCGTGATGGATCGAGCCCGGCCGCCGAGCGTCCCATCGAGATCGCCGCACGCTGCACGGCATCACGGCTGCGCATCAGCGCGGACTTCGGCAGCTCCTTCGCGACGCCGATGCCGACGTGCACCCAGTCGCCATACAGCCCGAGCCCGACCGCGGCGAGGCCGTCGACGATCGGCGCACCCTTGCCGATCACGCCGGTCGTGGTGCCACCGATGACGGGTGCCGGCGCGAGCCCGCGATGCGTGACCTCGGCGATCACCTTCGGATCGTGTCGCCAGTCCGCGAACACGAACGCGACGCGAAGATCCGGCGCTGCCAGCCCATCCGCGATCTCGCGCGCGACCAGCTCGCTGTCCGCGCCCACTACCACCACCTGTCGTGCGATCGGGTCCGCCACGGACGCGACTATAGCGCCGAAAAGTTGCCCCAGTTCCGTCGATGCCGCTTCGATAAGGGCATGGAGAAGACGTGCAGCGCGTGTGGGCAGCTGTTCAAGCCGGCCTTCGTGTTCCAGATCGCGGTGACGGCGGATGGTCAGCGCAATCACTACTGTTCGCTCGAGTGTCGCAAGGACGGCCTCGGTGACGAGGCGTTTCGCCCGAAGCGCGCGCGTCGGATCGCGATCCTCAATCAGAAGGGCGGCACCGGAAAAACCACGACCGCGGTCAACCTCGCAGCCGGGCTCGCGGAGCGCGAGAACGACGTCCTGCTGATCGACACCGACGCCCAGGGCAACGTCGGTGTGTCGCTCGGCGTCAACGGCGAGAAGTCGCTCTATCACGTGCTCGTCGACGGCGTGGACCCGACAGAGTCCGGCGTGCCAGTACGCAAGCACCTCGACGTCATCACGTCGGACTCGACGCTGGCGGCCGCGGAGATCTGGCTCGCTCGCCAGAACACCGACGCGCGCTCGAAGATGCTGTTCAAGCGCCTCAACCTGATGCAGGTGTCGCGACGCTACGACTTCGTGATCATCGACTGCGGTCCGTCGCTAAATCTGTTGAACCAGAACGCGCTGTCGTACGTCGACGAGGTCATCATCCCGGTGACCTGTGATTACCTCTCGCTGGTCGGCGTCAAGCAGGTGCTGCGCACGATCAAGGACGTCGAGCGCCACCTCGGTCACGCCGTCCGGGTCTCGGCCGTCCTGCCGACGTTCTACGACGGCCGCACCCGGCTCGCGCGCGAGGTCCTCGAGACCTTGCAGGGACACTTCAAGCAGAAGTGCCTCGAGCCGATCCGACTCAACACGCGTCTTGCCGAGGCCCCGAGCCACAAGAAGACGATCTTCGAGTACGCGCCCACCTCGCATGGCGCCGCCGATTACAACCGCGTCTGCGACTGGGTGCTCAGCACCACGACGCGCGCGGAGGTTGCGGCTGATTCGAGCTTTCACCCCGAGCCCACGACGCCCGCTGCCGCATGAGGTCCCCCATGAAAGACGAGAAGTTGATGGCCCACGACCCCCTGAGTGACGCCGACGCGATCCTCAGCGAGGAATATTACGGTCGCCGCGTCGTTCGCGGTGAGGACGCAGCCCACACGCCCAAGCGGCGTGCCGGTGGCGGCTCGCGGCCGACGCACTACAAGGTGATCTGCATCTCGATGTACACGCGTGACATCGAGGAGCTCGAGGCAAAGGTCGCCGAGCTCAAGCGGCGTGGCTGGTCCAAGGCGAACAAGTCGCAGCTGATCCGGCTGGCGCTGAGCCAGGTCGACCTCGACAAGCTTCCGACGCCGCGCCAATAGAGCGCGTATAGTCACCCGGTGATCGAGGATCTGCCGGGGCGCTATCACGAGTATCTCGAGCGGTTCGCGAAGGAGCTCGGCGCCGTTCAGGTCGGAGCGTTCGCGAAGTTCAGCGGCAAGCTGATCAAGAAGCTCTCGTTCGAGGAGTTCACGCCAGCGTACCTCGAGTACACCGAGATGGCGGACCGCTACTTCGAGAGCATCGAGCGGGGGGACACGATCAACGACGTGATCCTGCGCCTGCTCCGCGAGCAGGCGGCCAACCTCATGTTGAAGCCGCCGGGCTAGCGGCTGCCACCGCGTCACGCCTACACGTCTGCGGTGCCGCCGCCCAACACGGGCGTTTTGGCACGCTACACGAATCGGGGAACCGTCCGACTCTCCATCTCGTGAGCACCGCGACCGCCCTGACGGTCATGATCGTTCTGGGCACGGTGGCGTCGGTCCACGCCGATCCTCCGAGCCAGTATCCGTTCCGTCGCTTCGGCGTCGAGCAGGGACTGCAGAACCTGTCGCTCAACCAGATCAGCCAGTCCAGTGACGGGTTGCTCTGGGTCGCGAGCGAGGACGGGCTCTACCAGTACGATGGCACCCGGTTCAGCCGCTTCGGCGTCGCCGAGGGTCTGCCATCGAGCAACGTCACGGCGTTGTTGGCAGAGCCCCGTGGCGTGTGGGTCGCAACCGGCAGTGGGCTCGCACTGGTGGACCACGGGCACGTCACGACCACGGCGCTGACCCGGAGCCTGCCGGCGGAACTCGTCAACGCGCTCGCCAGCGGCCCCGACGGTACGCTGTGGGTCGCGAGTGATGGTGGCCTGTATCACGAGCGCGGCGATCGCTTCGAGCTCGCGCCGGGGTGGCCCGGTGGGGCGAGCTCGGCCGTCCGGGTCGAGGCTGACGGCCGCGTGATCGCGGGCCGCGTCCGCGATGTTGTCAGCGCCGAAGGCGCGGGCCCGTGGACCGTGTATGGCGAGAGCGCCGGCTTCGGCCTCGAGCGAATCGACGCGATCGCGCGCACGGCAGACAACGTGCTGTGGGTGCGGTCGGCGCGCTACCTGTGGGCTTGCAAGGAAACGCTGGCGACCTGTCGTGAGGTGTCAGCGGAGCTGCCCGATGCGAGCGAGCTGGGGCGGCTCCTGGTCGATCGCCACGGCACGCTGTGGGTCACCACGCGCCGCGGCCTCGCGCATCGTCTCGCAGATGGCACCTGGGAGGTGATCGGCGTCGCCCAGGGCCTGCCCGCTCGCTCGGTGCTCGGCGCGTTCGAGGATCATGAGGGTTCGATGTGGCTGATCGGCGACGAGCTGTTCCAGATGCTCGGCCGCGGACTGTGGCGGTCGTACACCGCGGATCACGACTTTCCCGCCGACACGGTGTGGACGATGATCCGCGACCATCGGGGCGCGTTGTGGGTCGGGAGCAACCGGGGCGTCATCGAGGCGACCGGCGAGACCTGGACGGTCGTCCCCGGCACCGAGCCGTTCGCGTTCAATGCCGTGATCGAAGCGAACGGCGCGATCTACGCGGCCGGCAGCGGCCCGGATGTGCTTCGCATCGATCCTCGCACCCGCACGGTGACAGCGCTCGGGCCCGGTGCGGCGCTCGGGGATGCCACCTTCAACTCGATGGTCCACGAGGGCGACACGCTGTGGGTCGCACGCGCCAAGAGCGGCCTCCTGGCGATGACCGAGCGCGACGGCAAGCGCACGTGGCGCCGCGAGCCGCTCCCCCGCGGCAACGACCGCGAGGACGTCAACCAGCTCCTCCTCGATCGTCGCGGTCGGCTGTGGGCCACCGGTACGGAGGGC
>JBKJUF010000421.1:0-3171 GCA_046590445.1 Kofleriaceae bacterium | reverse complement strand
CACCGCGGCAAGGAGCCGCCGGTCGATCGGATCTCCGTCGAGATGTCCGAGCACTACTGGTGGATCGACTCGTCGAAGGCGGAGCGCGAGCTCGGGTTCTCGCCGCGGGATCCGCAGCTCACGCTCGTCGACACGGTGTCGTACCTGCGCCAGGGCGTCGACGCAGAGGCGTGACCAGCGTGACCGGCGGGCGCGCCGACACTCGGTAGACTGCTGGTATGGCCGACGCCGTGGCCCAGGTAGATGCGGCGACCGACGCTGCGACCGCACCCGACCTCGAGGTCGATCTGCGACCGCCGAGCCCGCTCGCGCGCCTGACCGCGTGGCTCGGCCCCCCGCGCGATTACCGGCTGACCCGCTGGCTGATCTTGCGGCTGCTCGGCGTCATCTACCTGTTCGGGTTTTTCGGGATCCTGCTGCAAGGGCCGTCGCTGCTCGGCGAGCACGGGCTGACGCCGATCGGCACCCACGTCGAGCGCCTGCGCGACGGTGGCCTCGGGTTCTGGGATGTCCCCAGCGTGCTGTTCTGGGATTCCTCCGATGGCGCGATCACCGGCTGGGCGATCGCCGGCATCGTGATCTCGGCGGCCGTCGTGATCGGCTACGCGAACCTGCCGATGCTGCTCGTGCTGTGGTTCATCTACGGCTCGTATGTCCGGGTCGGCCAGCTCTGGTTTGGCTTTGGCTGGGAGATCCAGATCCTCGAGACCACGCTTGTCGCCGCCTGCCTGGCCCACCCGTGGGATCCGCGGCCGTTCCGCGCGCCATCGCCGCCGCGCGTCTCGCTCGTCCTCATGCGCTGGCTCGCGTTCCGCATCATGCTCGGCGCCGGCCTGATCAAGCTGCGCGGCGGCGCGTGCTGGACGGACCTGACGTGCCTCGACGTTCACTTCGAGACCCAGCCGATCCCGAATCCGCTCTCCGCGTGGTTTCACCACCTGCCGCACGCCGTGCAGGCGGCAGGCGTCCTCGTCAATCACGTCGTCGAGCTCGTGCTGCCGTGGTTCGTGTTCGGGCCGCGCCGGCTGCGGCTCCTCGCGGCGATCGGGATGGCGACGTTCCAGATCATCTTGGTCATCAGCGGCAACCTCGCGTTCCTCAACTGGCTGACGCTGATCCCGATCCTCGCGTGCTTCGACGACGATTTCCTGCGCCGGCTTGTTCCGCGCCCGCTGCGCACGCGGCTGCCCGGCGCCGCACTCGCGCAGGCTCCGCTTGTCGCGCCGCGCTACCACAGGGTCGCGGTCGGCTGCTTCGCCGCGCTGGTCGCGATCAAGAGCGTCGACGTCGTGCAGAACCTCGCGTCGAGCAAGCAGGCCATGAACCGCAGCTACGATCGCCTCGCCACCGTCAACACGTACGGCGCGTTCGGCACCGTCACCGCCGATCGGCACGAGCTCGTCATCGAGGGAACGCTCGATCGCGATCCGGCAACTGCGACCTGGCACGCCTACGAGCTGCCGTGCAAGCCGGGCGACCTCGCGCGCCGGCCGTGCATCCTCGGGCCGTATCACCGCCGCCTCGACTGGCTGATCTGGTTCGCGGCGATGTCCGAGCGCCCAGGCGATCCGTGGATCGCGCACTTCGTGTGGAAGCTCCTCGACGGTGATCGCGAGATCCGCGAGCTGATCGCGGTCGATCCGTTCGACGGCGCGGCCCCGGCCTTCGTCCGGATCCGCCGGTTCCGCTATCACCTGCAACCGGTCGGCGCCGCGACCTGGTGGACGCGCGACGGCGAGCAGCTGTGGCTGCCGCCGATGTCTCGCGACGACCCCGAGCTGCACGAGGCGCTGCGCCGTTTCGGCTGGCCGTCGCGGTCGCGCCACTGACGGCCGCTGAGGCGGCCGGGTTTCGGACGCGCATGTCCGCGTGCCGGCCGATCGTTTGCCTGCCGGCGCGCTCCCGGCCCGTGATCGCGTAGTTGCGAGAGGCACGATCCTTGGAGGTGCAAGCACCGAATTGGAGGTGCTAGCGTGACCACAGTGAACACGGCGATGGCGACGAAGGCTGACCTGATCGACCTCGAAGCGCGACTCGCGAGCAAGGCCGACCTGATCGAGCTCGAAGCTCGGCTCGATCACAAGATCGATCAGAAGCTCGATCAGAAGCTCGATCAGAAGCTCGAGGAGTTCGAGAAGAAGCTCGACAAGAAGCTCGACGACAAGCTCGCCAACCATCCGACCAAGGCCGATCTCGAAGCGTGGGGCCTGCGCCTGCTGGACATGCTGGCAGGCATGGTGCGAGCGTCGAACGACGAGATGCGAGGCTGGATGCGCGCGCACGCCGAGGAGACGCGCACGCGTCACGAGACGCTACGCGAAGCCTTCGAGGCGCATCGCGACGACACCCGCGTGCATCGCGCGCCACGCCGGCGCTGACGGCGAGCGCAGGTCATCGACGACCGGCCGGCGCGCTCAGGTCGCGAGCATCGCGAGGCGCTGGCGCTTGAGCGCGATCAGCTCCTGGCTCGACGGCACGCGGGCGCGCGGCCCGGTCGGCACGACACCGCGCGCGGCGAACGCCGTCTTGTACGCGGCGAACGTGCCACCAGCGCGGTGCGCGTCCATCACCGCGAGGCCCGCGGACATTTCGCCCTGCGCGAGCATGTACTCGACCCAGGCCCAGCGCGCGGACGTCGGCCGGACCTCGACCTTGCCGCCGAGGCCAGCGGCCTTGAGGCCGGCGCGCAGCCGCACGAGTCGATGCTCGACGACGTCGATGCCGGCGAACGGCGTGCCGTCGAGCGGCGTGTTGCGCTTGGCGACGAACGGCGCGAGCCCGTACGCGACCCGCGGGTGGATCGCGGCGAGCTCGCGCGAGAGCTGGATCAGCTCGTCGACATCGGCATCGGTCTCGCCGGGCACGCCGAGCATCATGTAGACCTTGAGCGTGTGCAGGCGATGGGTTGCCGCGAGCTGCGCCGAATGGATGAGGTGCTCGGCCTTCGTCGAGCGCTCGATCACCCGCCGCATCCGCTCGCTCGCGCCGTCGCCGGCCACGGTCAGCGTCCGGTAGCCACCCTTCGCGAGCAGGCGCACCAGCTCGTCGGTCAGCTTGTCGGCGCGCAGGCTCGAGATCCCGACCGAACGGCCGCCGTCGACCACGTCGCGCACGACCCCGACGATGTCCGGGTGATCGGTGACGGCGGCGCCGACGAGCCCGACCTTGTGC
>JBKJUF010000723.1:0-7394 GCA_046590445.1 Kofleriaceae bacterium | reverse complement strand
GGATGCGCGAGAACGTGGCATTGAGCGTCTGCGACAGCGTCTTGACCATCAGCGTCTTGGCCAGACCTGGCACGCCCTCGATCAGGCAGTGACCGCCGGTGAGCAGGCCGATCATCACGCGCTCGACCATGTCGCGCTGGCCAACGACCACGCGCCCGACCTGTGCGAACACGTCATCGAGGAACGCGCTCGACTGCCGCACCTCCTCGGTGAGCTGATGGACATCGATCGCCGGCGCCGCCGCGGTGGTGGCGATCGTCGGCGTCGCGCCGGATCCGGCCGACGACCCGGCCGACGACCCGGCCGACGACCCGGCCGACCCGACGGTCGGCAAGCTCGCCGATGGCGGCCCCGAGGGTTGCGACGCTGGCGACGACAACCCGGTCGCCGGATCGAACACCGCCTCGGTCGGTGCGCCGAGCGTGACGGCGCTCGGCGGGCTCGC
Source organism: Kofleriaceae bacterium (assembly GCA_046590445.1). Lineage (GTDB taxonomy): Bacteria > Myxococcota_A > Polyangia > Haliangiales > Haliangiaceae > JABFXX01. Next base: position 6,949 of record JBKJUF010000723.1, on the reverse strand, counting down.
CGCGTAGCTCGATGACTGGTGCGGTGACTGGCCGGGTGCCTGGCCAGGTGCCCGGCCGGGTGACTGGCCGGGTGACTGGCCAGGTGACTGGCTCGATGGCTGGCTCGCCGCATAGCCCGCCAACGGTTGGCTCGTCGCGGGCGCCATCCCGCGCGCGGTCAGCCCTGGATCGGTGTCCGGATCGCCGGCAGGGTCGCCCGAAGTTTCGGGCTGCACCGGCGGGAAACGGTCGCGCTGGGTGTCCATGGGAGAGCATCTACGATTGCACGGATCCCCCGCGCATGCCCGTGCTCCCAGGGACGGTGTCAACCTTGTCAACCTTGCGCCGTGGCCGCGCGGGGCAAAGGTTGACAAGGTTGACACCGTCCCCAGCGCCGCAGGGTTATGTTCGCCGCATGGCGGAGGAGGCACAGGTCTCGCTAGGTCCGGTCGATTTCTCGACCCACGTGCTGTCGCTCGCGTCGACGGCGCTGATCGCGCTCGGCAAGATGCCGGGACCCGACGGCGAGGCGCACGGCATCGACCTCGAGACCGCGCGGCACCTGATCGACGTGCTCGGCATGCTCGAGCAGAAGACCAAGGGCAACCTCGAGCAGTCGGAGCACAAGCTGCTCCAGAGCCTGATCTACGATCTCCGCGTCGCGTACGTCGACGCGCAGCACGCCGGCAAGCCGTAGCGATGCGGCGCCACGGTTCCGCGGACATCGTCACCGTCGGCGTGGCCGTCGGCATGGTCGCGCTGGTCGCGACCGGCTGTCGCGAGCACGAGGTCGGTCGTGATGGCGGCGTCGCGCCGAGCATCGCGCCGCTGCAGACCCGCATCCTCTATCCGAGCGCACCGGGCTCGTTCGTCGATCTTGTCGCGAGTGCGCGGCATGGCGTCGTCGGGATCCGCGCGACGGCGCCGGTCAAGTCGGGGCCCGCGGCGATGTACCCGGGTGCTCCCGAGACGCTCGCCGATGTCGCGCTCGGCACGGGGTTTCTGATCGAGTCCGAGGGCGTCTTCGTGTTGACGACCGATCACATCGCCGCCGCGGCGAGCGAGCTGCGGGTCGTGATCCCCGGCGGCGCCGAGGTGCCAGCGAAGCTCGTCGGACGCGATGTTCGCCTCGACCTCGCGTTGCTCTCGATCGACGTCCCGCGCCTGCGTGGCCTGCCGATCGGCGACTCCGATGACCTCCAGGTCGGCGAGTGGCTCGTCGTGCTCGGCAACCCGTTCGGCGACGAGGTCTCGGCCACGGTCGGCATCGTCGGCGCGACCGGCCGCGAAGGCGCCGGCTCGCTCGTCCCCGGCCGCGCGATGGGCTTCCGGACGTTCCTGCAGACCGACGCGCGCATCCACCGCGGTAACTCGGGCGGACCCGTGCTCGACACCGCGGGCCAGGTCGTCGGCGTCGCGGTCGCGACCGCGGATCGGCTCGACGAGCTGTCATTCGCGATCCCGATCAACCGCGTCAAGGAAGTGATCGGCGCCCTCCGCGATCACGGCGCCGTCACCCGCGGCTGGCTCGGCGTCAAGGTCAAGCCGGTCACGCCCGAGCTCGCGGCGACCTACGGCCTCAAGCCCGAGCAGGGCGCGCTCGTCACCGAGCTCGTCGCCGGGTCACCGGCGATGCGCTCGACGCTGCGCGCCGGCGACGTGATCCTCAAGTGGGGCGACCGCACCGTCGATCACCGCTCCCTGCCCTGGCTCGTCGCGCAGGCGCCGGTCGGCAAGCCGGTGACGGTCACGGTGTGGCGCAACCGCGCCGAGCACGTCGTCCCGATCGTGACCGAGCCGATGCCCAGGTGACCGAGCCGATGCCCACGTGAGCGCGCACGTGCAATGGGATACGCTACGGCCATGAACCCGAACGTGGCGAAGTGCCTGCTGGTCTCGAAGGTGCTGGTGGCAGACGGCATGATGCAGGACGAGGAGCGCAGCTTCCTCGAGCACATGATGAAGACGCTCGAGCTCACCGACGCCGAGCGCAAGAGCGTGATCGAGCTCGAGGGACTCGACACGGCGCCCGGGATCGTCCGCGGGTTGCCCGCCGAGGAACGCCAGGCGATCGTCGAGATGCTCGTCGACGCCGCGTCTGCCGACGGCAAGCTGTCACCGCACGAGATGGCGACCGTGCGCCGGGTGACCGTCGCACTCGGCCTGTGAGCTGATCTGGGAGCGACCGCCGCGTGTTCCATCCGCAGCACCTGCGCTGGGCCGATGTCGATCCGGCCACGCACCCGTACGCGGCCGACGCGATCGCTGACCACCTCACCGCACCGCTCGCCGCGGTGCTCGCCGAGTCGCCACGCGAACGTGCCGATCGCGTCGTCAAGGCCACCAAGCTCCTCGTCCGCCACGTCGGGCTGTGGACGACCGGCTGGAGCTGGTCCGCTGGCGATGGCGGGCCGGTCGGCAACCCGCGGCGCGTCGCCGAGCTCCATCACGGCTCGTGGCCGACCGCGCCGCTCGTGCTCGCGCTGCTCGACGACTGGCGACGCTTCCTCGAGCAGCTCGCCGCGATCTTCCGGACACTCGAGCACGAGCTCGCGAGCCGCTCACGCGAGCGCAACCTCGAGCGCGCGGCCACCCGCCTGCTGCCGATCGTCGTCGATCGCACGACCGGCGAGGACGCCTGGTACAGCACGCTCTTGACCGTGCTGCGCTGGTACGCCGAGGCGACCGGCATCACCGACGAGCACGTCGCCGCGATGATCACCGATGTCATCCCGCGCCACTTCACGAGCTGGGTCGTCCCCGACGAGGCCGCCGCCGCCCGCGGCTTCGCCGAGCTCGCGAGCCGGATCGCCGCGGGTCCCGAGCCCGCGCCTCGGCCGCGCGACGCTCTCGCGACGTGGCGCACCATCCGCGTCCGGATGTTCGAATACTTCCGCGCGACGCCCGCGGTCCCGGTCGCCGGCGACGGCCACGCTCGCTTCATCGACACCGTCGATCGCGCCCGCGATCCCGAGCGCGCGGAGCGCATGCACGCCGCCCTTCTCCTCGTGCGCGACTCCGCGGCCCGCCGCATGCCGCTCACCGTCGATCAGCTCGCCGAGTGGCAGGGTGTCGTCCTCGGCGGGTCCGCCCCTGCCCCGCTGCGCACGACCGACGCCTACGCCAAGGGCGGCCGCGAGCGTTACGCGATCCTCTACAACTTCCGCGACGAGCTCGCGACCGTCCTGGACGACGCCGCCGATGACCGCATGCCCGTCGCGATGCGCGCTGCACGCGTCTACCTCGACGTCGCGTTCTTCCATCCGTTCGCCGACGGCAACGCCCGCGCCGCCCGCCTCGCCTTCGACCACGTCGTGAGCTCCGCCGGCTACGCGATCGAGCAGGCCGCGCCGCTGTTCACGCTCGCGCGCGCCGCCGACGACGCCCCGGGCACGTGGGCCTTCGCGACTGCCGTCGATCTGCTGATCGGACCGCGCGCGACGATCACGCCCGAATGACGGTCGAGCCGCGACGCCCGCGACGTCGACGACCTCGACGACCTCGGCGACCTCGATGACCTCGACGAGCGCTCAGTTCAGGCCGTCGTCGCCCGCGTGCAGGTAGCGCGCGTAGACGGTCTTCTGCCCGATCACGCCGAAGTCGACGACGACCTTGAGGTCCTTGCCGTTGCCGGTGACCGAAACGACGCGGCCCGGGCCGAGCGTCGTGTGGGCGACCGTCGAGCCGATCGCGAACTGCGCGGTATCGCGATCGTGATCGTCGACCCGATAGACCGGCTCGTCGTCGTGCTGCACGCGCTGATCGAAGTCGTCGCCGGTGCCGCGTCCGAAGCCGGCACCACGATGCCCGCCGCGCTTCCACTGCCCGCTCGCCGCGGGTGGCTGCCAGTTGCCGTCGACGATCCGTGGTGCGCGGGCTGTTTCTAATGTTCGTTGACGCGGCTGTGCGAGGCAGTCCGGCGGCAGATCGTCGAGGAAACGTGATGGCGTGCATGACCGCATCTCGCCCCACACCCGGCGGATCCGTGCGTGCGTCATCACCAGGCGCTCGCGCGCGCGCGTGATCGCGACGTACGCGAGCCGGCGCTCCTCCTCCATCGCGGCGTCCTCGCTCTGGCCGTCGCGCTCGCGCAGTGAGGGGAACAGCCCATCCTCGAGGCCGGTGAGGAACACGACCGGCCACTCGAGGCCCTTCGCGATGTGGATCGTCATCAGCACGACCTGCGCCCCGGCCGTCTGATCGCCTGCCGACGACAGCGCGATCCGCTCGAGGAAGTCGGCCACCGCGCGAAGCGCGGGCGAGACGCGAAGCGGATCGACGTCGATGGAGTCGACGGGGCCGACCGCGGCAGCGAAATCATCGACCGTCCGCGTTTCGTCGGACTCGTCATCGAAGTCCGACGCCGTCGACACGAGCTCCGCCAGGTTATCGAGCCGGTCGCGCGCCTCGGTGCTGCCGTCACTCTCGAGCTTCGCGCGCAGCCCGCTGCGGTCGACGACCTGGATGATCGTCTCGGCGACCGAAGCACCCTGCGCGATCACGTCGGCGAGGCCGTTGATGAGCTCGACGAAGCTCTGCAGCTTCTTGCGCGGCGCCGGCCCGAGCCCCGCCACCTCGCCGCGCGCCGCGACCCGCGCCGCATCGAGCAACCCGCTGCCGTTCGCGCGCGCCGCCGCCCGCAGCCGGTCGACGGTGGTCTCGCCGATGCCGCGCGCCGGGACGTTGACGATCCGCTCGAAGGCCGAGTCCGCCGCCGGGTTCTGGAGCAACCGCAGGTAGCCGATCACGTCCTTGACCTCGCGCCGCTCGAAGAACGACACCGCGCCGACGATCTTGGCCGGCACCCGCGCCGCCCGCAGGTGCTCCTCGAGGACGCGAGACTGAGCGTTCGTGCGGTAGAGGATCGCGATGTCGGTCGGTGAGTAGGCACTGTCGTCGAGCAGCCGCCGGATCGACTGCGCGACGAAGTACGCCTCGTTGCGCTCGTCGCCCGCCTGATAGATCTCGACCGGATCGCCGCCGCCCTTGTCGGTCCACAGCGACTTCTCGTGACGATCGAGGTTCTTGCGGATGATGCCGTTCGCGGCGTCGAGGACCGTCTGCGTGGAGCGGTAGTTCTGCTCGAGCTTGATGACTTTGGCGTCGGGGAAGTCGCGATCGAAGTCGAGCAGGTTCCGCGGCTCGGCCCCGCGCCACGCATAGATCGACTGGTCGTCATCGCCGACGACCGTGAGGTTACGCGTGGCCTCGGCGAACTTGCGGACGAGGTCGTACTGGACGAGGTTCGTGTCCTGGAACTCGTCGACCAGGACCTGGCGGAACTTCATGCGGAGCGCGGGCCCTGCCTGATCGTCGCGGAACAGCTCGAGCACCTTGAGGAGCAGGTCGTTGAAATCGACCGCGTTTTCCTTCGCGAGCTGCGCCTGGTACAGCGGATAGATCCGCTCGATGACGTCGTCGTAGATCCCGACCTTGATCGAGACCGGATCGACACCCTGGTTCTTCGCGCGATCGATGCGCGACAGGATCGTGCGCGGCGAGACCTGCTCGTCGAGCGCCGCGTCCTTGAGCAGCCGCTCGACGAGCTTGGTCTGATCGTCGTCGTCGAAGATCACGAAGCTCTTGGTCAGCCCGACGCGGTTGCCGTACCGCCGGAGCAGCCGCGCGCACGTCGAGTGAAACGTGCCGATCCACATCGCGTCCGCGGCCTCGCCGAGCAGCTCGCGCAGCCGGTGGCGCATCTCGCCGGCGGCCTTGTTGGTGAACGTGACTGCGAGGATCGACCACGGCTCGGTCCCCGACTCCACGAGCTGGGCGATTCGCTGAACGAGGACGCGCGTCTTGCCGGTCCCCGCGCCCGCCAGCACCATCAACGGCCCGTCGCGGTGCGCCACGGCGGCGCGCTGTTCGGCGTTGAGCGGGATCCGGTCCATCTGGTTGATCTAGCACCCGGCGCTGACACCCGGGGGCGCCAAACAAAAACGCCGGCGCCTCGGAGGAGACACCGGCGCGAGCCGAACGAACGCGGACTGACTCTAGAACGTCAGGCGGACGCCGATGCGACCGTAACCCGGGCTGTAGCGCGCCGCGGTGTTGCGGAAGTTCGGGTTCTTCCCGATCGGGTTCGGCGTCTCGGTGCCATCGCCATCGATCGACTTCACCCAGATCAGATCCTCGTACGTGCCACCCGAGACCGGGTTCGCGTTCTGGATGTCACCGTCGTTGGTGACGCGCGGCGCATAGGTGTTGTCGACGTTGAACGTGCCCTGGCGGTTGTAGATGTTGTAGATGTCGAAGAACACCTCGAGGTTCATGCCGCGGCCGATGTCGCGGCCATAGCCGAAGTGCATGTCGAGGCCGTGCTCGAAGTCCGTGCGGCCGAGCTGGCCACGCGGCAGGAGGAACGACTCGTCGCCACCGTACAGGTAGTGACCCGCGAGCGCGTTGGTCGGGATACCCGACAGCGCGCGAGCACGAACGCCGACCGTCAGCGCGCCGGCCTTCTTGAAGTCGAAGGTGTAGTAGCCGTCGAGCTTGATGTAGTGCGGGCGATCCTGCGGCAGCGGGCCGACGCGGTTCGCGAGGAGCTCGATGAGGTCGTACTGCGACGAGATGTTCGGATCGATCTGGCCGTTGTCCGCGGAGAACAGACCGCCGTAGTTACCCTCGGTCTTCGAGTACGTGTACGAGCCCTGGACGTAGAGCTTCTTCGAGAACCGGCGGGTCAGCGTGAACTGCAGCGCGTTGTAGTCGCGGCGCGGCTTGTCGAACACGCGGATGCCCTTGTACAGGCCGAGCTGGCGGGTCAGGCGACCCTTCTCGACGGGATCGTCCGTGCGGTCGATGCGGTCCATGAGCTTGGACTCTTCCTCGGTCGACCACTCGCCGGGGTTCGCGATGATGTACGTGTCGGCACCGTCGGTCGAGACGTCCTCGATGACGCGGCCCATGCGGCGGTTCTGGTACGCGACGCCGATCTTCAGATCGTCGAGGATCTCGTACTCGAAG
>JBKJUF010000623.1:0-8293 GCA_046590445.1 Kofleriaceae bacterium | reverse complement strand
CGGGCCCGTCGTCGACGCGCTGCTCGCCGCGCTCGATGCGCTCCGCACGATGCTCGATCAGGCGCGCGCGCGGACGCCGATCACCGTCGACCCATCGCCCGTGATCGTGCGGCTCCGCAACCCGGGGGCGGCGGCCACGGCGGCACCTGCGGCGACGAGCAGCACCGCCGCGCCCGCGAGCTCGACGGCGAGCTCTCCATCGCAGACCGCCGAGGCACGCCAGACGATCCGTGTGGACTTCGACAAGCTCGACCGCCTGCTCAACCTCGTCGGCGAGCTCGTGCTCGGCCGCGACGAGCTGCGTGGCGCGGTCGCCTCGCTCGGCTCGGTCACCAGCGAGCTCGCCGCCGATCGAGGAATCGCACGCAAGGTCGCGCACGCGGTCGGCCAGCATGCCACCCACCGCAATGTCGAGGAGCTCGGCCGCAACCTCGGCAAGAACCTCAGCGAGGAGCTGTCGCGCGTCGAGCGCGTGCTTTCGGAGGTCACGACCGATCTCGATCACGGCACCGATCGGCTCGACGCGATCTCCGGCGAGCTTCGCCAGCAGGTGATGCGGCTGCGCATGGTCCCGGTCTCGGGCGTGTTCCGCAAGCACGTGCGCACCGTTCGCGATCTCGCGGCGAACCTCGGCAAGCGCGCACGCCTCGACCTCGAGGGCGATGACACCGAGCTCGACAAGCTCCTCGTCGAGGCGCTCGACGAGCCGCTGATGCACCTCGTCCGCAACTCCGTCGATCACGGCATCGAGACGCCCGACAAGCGCGCTGCCGCCGGCAAGCCGCCCGAGGGCATCGTCAAGCTCGTCGCCTGCCACCGTGGCAACCAGGTCGAGATCCGGGTCTCGGACGACGGCCGTGGCCTCGATCCCGAGAAGCTGAAGGCCAAGGCGATGGAGCGCGGCCTCATCACGCCGGTCGAGGCCGAGATCATGGACGATCGCGCCGCGCGTGACCTGATCTTCCGCGCCGGGTTCTCGACCGCCGCGACGGTCAGCGAGGTCTCGGGTCGCGGCGTCGGCATGGACGTCGTGCGCCAGACGATCGTCACCCGTCTCAAGGGCACCATCGAGGTCGAGTCCACACCCGGCCAAGGGAGCGCGTTCGTGCTGAAACTGCCTCTGACGCTCGCGATCATCCAGGTCCTGGTCGCCCGCGCAGGTGGCGAGACCTTCGCGATCCCGCTCGATGTCGTCCAGCGCGTGCTGACGATCGCCCCGCATGAGGTAGAGCTCGTCGGCGACCGCGAGGTCTGCGTGGTGCGCGGCAAGCACGTCCCGCTGATCCGGCTCGACGTCGCGCTCGAGCTCGACGCCGGCGCGGATGGTGACCTCCAGCTCGTGCTCGTCGAGAACGCCGGCCAGACGTACGCGCTCGTCTGCGAGCACCTGCTCGGCAAGCGCGAGATCGTGATCAAGTCGCTCGGCAAGCTGCTCGGCAACGTGCCGTGCGTCGCCGGCGCCACCCTCCTCGGCGATCGCGTGGCGCTCATCCTCGATGTCCCCGCGATCATCGCGCGCGCGCTGTCGACGCCGGCCGTCGCCCGACGTGCGGCCCGGACCACCACGGGCGCCAGCTCGTCGCACATCCTGCTCGTCGAGGACTCCGACATCGTCCGCGAGTCGCTGCGCCGCATCCTCGCCGAGGCCGGCTACATCGTGACCGTCGCGGTCGACGGCGCGAATGGGCTCGAGCTCGCGCAGACCCGGCGCTTCGACCTGGTGTCGACCGACGTGATGATGCCGCGGATGGATGGCTACGACCTCACGCGTGCGCTCCGGGCGATGCCGGAGTACGCGAACATCCCCATCGTGATGGTGACGAGCATGGGCGAGCGCATCGACCGCGTGCGCGGCTTCGACGCCGGCGTCGACGAGTACATCACCAAGCCGCACGACCGCACGCAGCTTCTCCGCGTCGTCCGCAAGCTGCTCGGCCACCGCGCGCCACGCGATCGCGACGGCGACGGTGAAGCCGATCGCGAACCCGGGCCCGAGACGGAGCGAACCCGGCGACCGCCGGGGAGCGGGCCCGAGACGGAGCGAACCCGGCGACCGCCGGGGAGCGGGAAAGACCCGTCATGAACATCGTCGTGATCTCCGACGAGCCGGTGCTCGTGACGCTCGCGCGCAGGCCGCTCGAGCCGCTGGGCCACGAGGTCCACAGCTTCGCGTCGATCGGCGAGCTCGAGAAGAAGCTCGATCAGATCGGGCCGCGCGCCGCGCTGCTCCCGCGTCGGCTGCCCGATCGCTCGCTTGCCGACACCGTGGCCCTGCTACGTAACCGCGCCGAGCCGGTCGCGATCATCATCGTCGGAGTCGCGACGATCGACCGCAACATCGCGCGCGACGTCGACGCGGACGGCTTCCTGCAGGTGCCGTTCTCCGATGCGCAGGTACTCGACGTGCTCGGCGCGACGACGCGCGCGAAGAAGCTGATCATCCTCGCGGACGACTCCCCGTTGATCCATCGCCACACGGTGCCGATCCTCGAGGACGATGGCTACGACGTGATCTCGGCCAATGACGGTGCCGAGGCGGTCGAGCTCGCGAAGCTCCACAAGCCCGATCTCGTGATCACCGACGTCGAGATGCCGAAGCTCGATGGCTACGGCGTCTGCAAAGCGCTCAAGGGCGACCCCGCGAGCGCGCACGTGCCCGTGCTGATCTGCAGCACGCTCGGCGAGGCCGCCGATCTCGAGCGCGGCTTCGATGCCGGCGCCGACGACTACCTCGTCAAGCCGGTGATTCCCGAGGAGCTCTCGACCCGCGTGCGCGCGCTCGTCCAGGGTACGCTGCCGGGAGCGCGCGAACGCGTGCTCGTCGTCGACGATTCTCCCGCGCAACGCCACTACGTCGCGGACTGCCTCGCGCGCCAGGGCTTCGACGTCGCGACGGCCGAGGATGGCAAGGTCGCGCTCAAGAAGGCGCAGGCGGTCAAGCCGGCGCTGATCGTCAGCGACTACGAGATGCCGAACATGACCGGTTTCGAGCTCGTGCACGCGTTGCGGCGCGATCCGGAGCTTCGTCAGATCCCGGTGATCATGCTGACCGCGCGCGACTCCAAACGCGACATGGCGCAGATGCGAGCGGCGGGCGCCTCGGCGTACCTCGTGAAGCCGTTCTCCCAGGACAAGTGCATCGCGCTCGTCGAGCGCACGCTCGCGGAGCGCCGGCTGATCGCCTACAAGGAAGCGTCCGCGCTGTTCATCTCCGAGGGTGCGCGCGAGGCGGCCGAGGAGCGCGCGTCGAGCGGCGACTCGCTCGCGTTCCGCGCCGACGAGCGCACCGTCAGCGTGATGTTCTCGGACCTCGTCGGGTTCACGCCGATGTCGTCGACGCTGACGCCGGTCCAGCTGATCTCGCTCCTCAACGATTACTTCGACGTGATGTGTCCCATCGTCAAGCAATTCGCGGGCGACATCGACAAGTTCATCGGCGACGCGATCATGGCGATCTTCGAGGAGGAGCGCGGCCGCGAGTCCTCGGCGGTGCGTGCGAGCCGCGCGGCGCTCGCGATGCAAGCGGCGATGGCCGGCTTCAACGCGGCGCGCACGATCCAGCTGTCGATGCGGATCGGCATCAACACCGGCCCGGTCGTCCGCGGCGATCTCGGCTCGCGCGTCTTCCGCCGCGACTACACCGTGATCGGCGACACCGTGAACCAGGCGAATCGCTACGAGGCCCGTTGCCCGCCCGGCGAGGTGCTGGTCTCGGCGTCGACGCGCGCGGTGCTCGGCGAGCTGGCCCAGGTCCGCGAGGTCGCCGGCACGCAGCTCAAGGGTGTCGCCGTCCCGGTCACCGCGTATGTTGTCGAGTCGATCGCACCGGAGGAGGAGCTATGAGCGTCACGAGCACCGCGGGCACCCGGAAGATCCGGGTCCTGATCGTCGATGACTCGCTGTTCATGCGGGCAGCGATCGCCAAGGCCCTCGCGAACGGGCCATTCGAGGTGATCGGCCAGGCCAAGGACGGCAACGACGCGCTCGCGCAGATCGTACGGCTCCAGCCCGACGTCGTGACGATGGACTTCAACATGCCCGGGATGAACGGCGCGGACACCGTGCGCTCGCTCATGCAGCAGCGGCCGACGCCGGTCGTGATGTTCTCGGCGCACACCAGGCAAGGCGCGAAGGAGACGTTCGACGCGCTCGCCGCGGGCGCCGTCGACTTCGTGACCAAGCCGGCCGGCGAAGTCTCGGTCGATCTGTCGAAGATCGCCGAGGAGCTGACCCGCAAGTTGATCGCCGCGTCCTCCGCCCGGCCACGTGCCGCCCCCCCGCTGCAACCACCGACGCGCACGTCTGGGGTGATCGGGATCCCGCGCACGACCCTGACCGGCGGCCTGCCCCGGCTCTGCGTGATCGCGATCTCGACCGGCGGCCCGGCCGCGCTCTCCGAGGTCGTGCCGGCGCTGCCCGCCGATCTGCGGCTCGCGATCGTCGTCGTCCAGCACATGCCCGCAGGCTTCACCGGCCCCCTCGCCGAGCGTCTCGACGCCGCGAGCCGGGTCAGCGTCCGCGAGGCCCAGACCGGCGACCGCCCACTCGCTGGCACGGTGCTGATCGCGCCCGGCGATCGCCACCTCGAGTTCGACGAGCGCGGCATGGTCGTGCTCACCGAAGGGCCGTCCGTCAACGGCTGCCGTCCCGCCGCGGACGTCACGATGCTGTCGGCCGTGAAGGTCTACGGCCGCCGCACGCTCGGTGTCGTGATGACCGGCATGGGGAAGGACGGCGCGGCGGGCGCGCTCGCGATCAAGAAGGCCGAGGGCAAGACCTGTGCGCAGGATCAGATGACGAGCGTGATCTACGGCATGCCGAAGGCAGCCGTCGACGTCGGCGCCATCGACGAGGTCGTGCCACTCGCGGACATCGCCGGATGGTTGCGCTACGCGTAGATTGACATACATGGTCCCTGTTTCGACCGGGCCGGGGACCAGCTACGCTCCTATCATTGCTGGCCGCTGCCAGCTGGAGGTCTCCATGCTTGGATTTGATCGAATCACATCTGCATTCGTGCTCGCCGTTGCCACGATGGTCGTGATGTTCGCGTGTGGTGGTGGCGACAGCGTCGGTAACGGCGGCGATCTGGTCGGTGGCCCGTGCGTCGACGAACGAGACTGCGACTTCCGCTGTCAGATCGGCGGCGATTATCCGCAAGGCACGTGCGTCAAGCCGTGCAACACCGACAATGACTGTCCCGACGGCACGCACTGCATCAACACCGATGGCGGCATCTGCCTGCTTGGCTGTGACGTGCCGGCGGACTGCCGCGGCGGCTACAACTGCGAGGGCAAGGAGAACCGCGGGACCGGCGGCGACTCGCTCGTCTGTAGCGGCTGAGCGCGCCGGTCGTCGACGGTTCCCACTCGCCAGCATCCGCTGGCTCGCTCCATCTCGGGCCCACTCGCCAGCATCCGCTGGCTCGCTCCATCTCGGGCCCTGCGTGGGGTAGGCTGCGGCCTTGTCGATCCTCGCGACTCAATCGATTGGCTTCATCGGCGCCGGCAACATGGCCGAGGCCCTGATCCGCGGGCTGGTGCGCGGCGGTCACGTCGGCGCCGAGCGGATCATCGCGTCGGCTCCGCGCAACGAGCGGCTCGCCGAGCTACGCACGGCCTACGCGATCAGCGTGACCCGCGATAACGCCGAGGTCGCGCGCACGGCCGGCCTCGTCGTGCTCTCGATCAAGCCGCAGATCATGGACAAGGTGCTGCTCGAGATCGGCAACCAGCTCAAGCCCGGCACCCTCGTGATCTCGATCGCCGCCGGCGTCGATACCGAGACGATCGAGCAGGCGGTCCCCGAGGGTGTCCGCGTGATCCGCGCGATGCCGAACACCCCCGCGCTCGTGGGTGCCGCCGCGACCGCGATCTCGGCCGGACGCCACGCGACCGAGGACGATCTGGCATCCGCGCGCGCGATGTTCGACGCCGTCGGCATCACGGTCACGCTCGACGAGGGTCACCTCGATGCCGTCACCGGCCTCTCGGGCTCCGGTCCCGCGTACATCTTCCTCATCCTCGAGGCGCTCGCCGATGCCGGCGTCAAGGTCGGGCTGTCGCGTCGCAACGCGCAGCGGCTCGCCGCGCAGACCGTGATGGGCTCGGCGAAGATGCTGCTCGACACCGACGAGCATCCCGGCCGGCTCAAGGACATGGTCACGTCGCCCGGCGGCACCGCGATCGCGGGCCTCCACACCCTCGAGGAGGGCGGGCTTCGCACGACGCTGATCAAGGCGGTCGAGACCGCGACCAAGCGTTCGCGCGAGCTCGGCCGCGGCGGCAAGTGACGTGAGCGCCAGCGGCCGCACCTGCTTCAAGACCCTCAAGATCTCCGGGATCACCGCCGAGCAGCTCGCGGAGCTCGTGACGTGAGGCACGCGCTGCTGCTCGCGCTGGCGATCGCGCTCGCGGGCTGCCCCGCCGGTGACGTCGGCACGATCGAGCTCGGCCTGACCTCGGCACCCGGGTCGCCGCTGCTCGACGCCGTGAACCGGCTGCGCGTCACGCTGACATCACCGCGGCAGGTCGTCGAGGCCGATCGCACCGAGCGTGGCTTCGTGCTCGAGCTCGACGTCGACGCGACCGGCGGGTTCGGTTCGCTGATCGTCGAAGGGTTCGACGTGACCGGGGGGCTGATCGCGGCGGGACAGTCGCCGCCATTCGCGGTCGCCGCGCTCGACGCGCGCATCGTCGTCTACCTCGCCGCGCCGTACACCGTCGGCGCCGCGCCGCCGAGCTACCTGATAGACGGTCGCGAGGCGATCACGAAGCTGTCCGCGGCGCCGCTCGCATACGGCGCGCTGCTCGTCGGCGGCCGCGCACCCGATGGTTCGCCGAGCAGCGGCGTGCACGTCTACAACGCGTACGATCACGGCGTGACGGCGGGCCGCGAGCTGCCGGCGCCGCGCGAGGGCGCCGTGGTCGCGAGCGGCGCGCGCGGGCTCGTGTTCGTGTTCGGTGGCACCGGCGCCGATGGCACGTCGACCGGCACGAGCTGGGTGTTCGACACCACGGTCTCGCCTTCCGGCGCCTATACCGAGCTCGCGACGATGCCGGAGCTCGCGCGCACCGACGAGGTCGCGGTCCAGCTCGGTCCCGACGTGTTCGTGATCACCGGCGCACCGCCGATCGATCTGCGAGGCGGCGCGATCGCCGCGCGCGATGACGCCACGGACCTCGCGCCGAGTGGCGCCTCGCTCGTCATCGGCAGCACGCCCGTCGCGCTGTTCGCCGCGCGCGACGGCCGCTTCCTGCTGCTCCGTGGCGGCAGCCTGACACCGCTCGAGCTCACGCCGCGAACCGGCGCGGCGATCAGCGCGCTGCCCGGTGGCCGCTTCGCGATCGTGGGTGGGACATCCGCCGCAGGTCCCGAGCGCGCGATCGATGTGGTCGATGCCGCGACTGGCATCGCAACGCGGCTCCCCGACGCGCTGACGGTCGCGCGCCATGAGCCCGTGCTCGCGGTGACCTCGCGTCACCTCGTCGTCGCGGGCGGCACGACGATGCCCGGCGATGTGCCGGTCGATTCCGTCGAGATCCTCGACGCCACGACGCTGGCCTCCCTCGCCACCGCGACACACGGCGTTCCAGCGACCGGGAGTGCGATCGCGCTGCCGAATGACCAGGTGCTGTTCGTCGGAAGCTCGCTCGAGCTCAGCTTGTTCACGCCGCCGCCGCCTACCCTGCCGTGACGGCTGCGGTATACCGCGCACAGGAGGCAATGATGTTGAAGCGAACTGCGACCGCGGTATGGCAAGGCACGGGTCCCAAGGGCTCCGGCAAGATCTCGACGTTGTCGGGTGCGATGAAGGATCAGGGATATAGCGCCAACGCGCGCTTCGTCTCGGAGGACGGCAAGGCCGGCACCAACCCCGAGGAGTTGATCGCCGCGGCGCACGCGGGCTGCTTCACGATGGCGCTCAGCTTCGGGATCACCAACGCGGGCCACGAACCGACCGAGCTCAAGACGCTCGCGACGGTCAGCATGGAGAAGCAGGATCCGGGCTGGACGATCGTCGCGATCAACCTCGACGTCGAGGGCAAGGTCCCCGGGCTCGATGCCGCGAAGTTCACCGAGCTCGCGGAGGCCGCCAAGAAGGGCTGCCCGATCTCTCGCGCGCTCGGCGCGGTGTCGACGATCACGATGACGGCGAAGCTCGCATAGCCGCTATTTAGTTCGGATCCCAGATCGAGGTTTTCCGTCGACGAATCGGCCGCGGCGCCGTGATTTCGCGGGCCTCGGCCCCGCGCGGCGATGGCGCGCCCACGTGGGCTCGCCGAAACAGCGC
>JBKJUF010000328.1:0-7354 GCA_046590445.1 Kofleriaceae bacterium | reverse complement strand
ATCGCGCAGCGTCATGGATGGGACCTTTGGAAGGATGCGGCGTTCATCGCAGCAGCGTTGCTCATGACAGCCATCGCCCTCGGCTCGGTGACGTCACAGGCCGCTGGCAAAGCCCCGACCCACGAGTATTCGCTGACGGTCATCGAGAGTAACGTCGAGCTCGCACCCTGAAACGTTGCGCGGGCGCGGGCGCGTAACCCGAGATAGCTCGAGCCAGCCACGCGGCGCGTGCTGCGGTGATGTCTGGGGTCCGAACAGGTAGCGCCGGGTTTCCGCCTGCCGGTTCTTCTGACACGATCCGCTAGCCGGCGCGGCGCATCCGACCGCCGCCGCCGATCAGCCGATCGAGGCGGTCGAGCGGTGAGCCGAGCACGACCGAGATGCCATGGCGGACGAGCAGCCGGCGGCCGGGCTCGATCGTGGCGAGCTGGTCGCGAACCACGAGCTCGCGGACGCGGCGGCCGTGGGTCGTCGAGGCGGCCTGCACGAACGCGGCGGGCGAGGGCACGATCGCGATCACCCGTCCGGCCGCCTTGCGAAGCCTGGCGATCGCCTTGATCGCACGGCTCTCGTCCTCGGCGAACCCACCGAGGTCGCTCAGCAGCACGACGACGTCCGGCCGGCCGCGCGCGACGACCCGCTCGACGGCGCGCGTGAGGCCGAGCGCGCGAGTGCCGTGATCCCACGTGGTGCGATAGGGCAGCTCGATGCCACGCAGCCGGCAGAACTGGCGGAGCGGGGCGAGCTGCTTGTCGAGCTCGACGACAGGAGCTTGCTTGACGCCGA
Organism: Kofleriaceae bacterium; assembly: GCA_046590445.1. GTDB lineage: Bacteria > Myxococcota_A > Polyangia > Haliangiales > Haliangiaceae > JABFXX01. The sequence continues at coordinate 6,568 of JBKJUF010000328.1, read as the reverse complement.
TACCGGCCTTGCCGTCGCGGCCGAGCATCATCTCGATCAGCCTGCGGCACAGCCGACCAGTCGCCGCGACGTCGTAGAGCTGGCCGTCGGGTCCCGCCTGGATCGACGTCCACCGTGGATCGTCGAGCGGTGGCGCGAGCTTGACGCGGACGTCGATCGCCTCCTGGTGCGCGAGGTAGCGTGCGACCAGCGCGACCAGCTCGCCCGCCGTCACGTCGGTAAGATCCTCGTCGACGATCGATCGGGTATCGAGCAGCTTGTCAACGAGCTGCAGGTAGTGGTGATGACCGGTATCCGGCGCGAGCTCGACGACGGCGCGGGTATCGAAGCCGACGAGGCCGATCCGGTCGCTGTTGTTGATCGCGGACTTTGCGAGCGCGGACGCACTGTCGCAACCCCAGTCGAGCGGCGTCTTGCCGAGCGGACCGCCGCGCATGCCGGTGCCGACATCGAGCATCACGACGTGCGTCGTCACGATCTCGTTCTCGAGATCCCGCACCATGAGCTGGCCGCGGCGCGCGGTCGCCTTCCACGCGATGAACTTGAACGGATCGCCGTGCGAGTGCTCGCGGAGCTCGCGCAGCTCGCCCGACAGCCCGCGGCGGCGCACGTGATGGAGGCCGACCTGCTCGTGCAGCGCACCACCAACGGCGCGCACCGGCTGCCCGCGGAGCACCATCGTCCGCGGGAACACCTTCACGGCGATCGGGTTCGGGAAGTACGCCTCGATGTCGAAGAGCGCGAGCACGTCACCGAACGTCAGCGCGGCGCCGTGCAGCACCTGGTAACCGGCGGCGAGCGGCTTGATGGTCGTGACGACCTCGACCTGCTGCCCGCGCTTGACCGTCGCGCTCGGGTGCTCCTCGATCGAGAGCCCGCTCGCCGACAAGATCTGGGTCGACAGGATCCGCAGCTTGCGGCTGCCGTGGTTGCGAAACGCGAGGTGGAGCAGGAACGGCCGGTCCGCGGCGAGCGCGCCGCCGGGTTGATCGCCAGGCGGGACCCACCACGACAGCTCGATCTTCTTGCGGCGCAGCAAGATCGCCGTCGGATAGAACCCGAGGTAGAGCGCGAGGAGCACCGTCAAGATCGAGCCGGCGAGCCCGACGAGCGGCGGCGAGCCGTGCAGCGCGCCCACGATCAGGAACAGCAGAGCCGTCGAGAGGACGAGCTTGCCGCGCATCGCGAGCCTCGGGATCATCGGCTCAGCGCGCCTGGCGCGGCATCTTGTAGCCGACCTTCTCGACGGCCTCGGCGACGATCGTGCTGCCGGCGCCGCCCTCGAGCTCGGCCTCCGGCGTCAGCAGGATGCGGTGACCTAGCACGAGCGGCGCGAGGCTGCGGACGTCGTCGGGTAGCACGAAGTCGCGGCCCTTGAGGAGCGCGAGCGCCTTCGACGCATGGACGAGCGCGAGCGCGGCGCGCGGCGAGGCGCCGAGATAGATCTTGGCGTGGCTGCGCGTGAACTGGACGAGGCCGAGCACGTAGTCGATCAGCTCCTCGGCGACGAACACCTCCTGCGTGAGCTCCTGCATCTCGAGGACGTCCGATGGCCCGACGACCGCACGCACCGGGGGCGGCGGCTTGTCGTACGTCGCCAGCATCCGCTTCTCGTCGGCCGGCGACGGGTACCCCATCCGCAGCTTGATCAGGAAGCGATCGACCTGCGCCTCGGGAAGCGGGTAGGTGCCCTCCTGCTCGATCGGGTTCTGCGTCGCGAGCACGATGAACGGCTCCGACAGCGTGCGGGTCTCGCCCTCGATCGTGACCTGGTGCTCCTGCATCGCCTCGAGCAGCGCGGACTGGGTCTTCGCCGGCGCGCGGTTGATCTCGTCGCCGAGCAGGACATGGGTGAAGACCGGGCCCTCGCGCAGCACGAAGGTGTTGGTCCGCATGTCGAGGATGTAGGTGCCGGTGATGTCGGACGGCAGCAGATCGGGCGTGAACTGGATCCGGCGGAAGTGACAGCCGAGCGTGCTCGAGAACGCCTTGACGAGCGTGGTCTTGGCGACCCCCGGATAGCCTTCGATCAGCACGTGACCGCGGGCGAGCAGCGCGACGAGCAACGCCTCGGTGATCGCCGGCGCCCCGATGAAGGCCTTGCCGACCTCGTCGGTGATCGCGCGGGCGAGCTGGTTGACGCGGGCGACGCGGTCGGCAGAGATCGTGGAAGGCGGCATGCGAATTCAGGCTCGTTGCGACGGTGCGGATCGGTTCACTGAGCTCGGCGAGATCGGTGACTGGGTCACGGCTGGATCGGCCGGAAGCTCGCTGCCAAGAGTACGACACAGCTCCGCCACGTCCCGGTAGAGGATGTCGAAATCGCGCCGCGCGATGTGCCCGGCGCTCCACGGCGCGGACGCCTGGCCGCGGCTCGGCAACGCGCGCAGCCGTCGATAGACGCGGGTAATCGCTGCGCCTGCTGGGGTGCCACGCGCCTTCGACACCTCGCTGACCAGATGGGTTTCGGAGAGTGTGTAGAGCGGCTCGGTCTTGCCGGTGACGCCCGCGAGCAGGACCTGCACGTGATCACGCAGGATGCACGCGAGCACGAGGTTTCCGCTGCTGCCGCGGTCCGCTTCCCGGACAAGCCCGTGCGGTTCGTCGCGGCGAACGGGGCGGCCGAAGCGCAGCCACGCGCCATCGATCCGCGGCCCGCGCCGCACCGGTAGCGCGACCATCGCGAGCAGCAGCAGCAGGATCGCGAGCGCGGCGGCGAGCACCTTCATCGCGGCGGGCGTCAGCAGCCACTCGCGGCGCTGCGACAGCCAGAAGTTGAGGTTCGCGATCGATCGACCGAGCTCGCCGGCGCGGGCGTCGTCGATAAATGCGCGCGGCTCGCCGTACATCGGGACATCGCCGCGGAGCAGCACGACGTGACGCGCGCGCCGGCCGCGGTCGAGCCAGCGCAGCATGTTGGTGGCGACCTGCACGTTGCCGCGAAACAACAGCATCTTGTTGATGAAGATGCTCGGGTCGCTGACCGCGACGAACCGGCCGCTGCCGCGCTCGCCCGCGACGATCACCGCGCCATTCGGGAAGCCCGCGATCGTCGAGACACCCTCGACACGGGTCAGCGTCGCGGGGTGGTTGGTGATGACCTCGGCGACGTCCGCGGCGACCGGGTGATCACCGCTCGCCGTCGCGATCGGGGCGTGGAGGTGACCCTTCCAGTGGCTCGCGGCCTGCGGCGGCAGGGTGTCGACGCGCAGGAGGCCGAGCTCTTGCATCGCCTCTTTTCCCTCGCCGAAGTCATCCGCGATGATGACGTTGCCGCCCGCCTGGACGAACGCGCCGAGCCGCCCCGGGTCGACGCGCTGGAGCGGATAGATCAGGACGAGGACGTCGTTCGCCGACAGCTCGCCCCACTCGAGCTGGCCGACCGCCGTGACCTCGAAGCCCATCCCCTCGGCGAGCCCGACGAAGCTCGACATGCCGTTCCACGACTGGCTGAACGGATCGTAGTCTGCCGGCTGCGCGGCCGCAGTCGTGGTGCCGAGCACGAGCATCGCGATCGCGAGGGGGCGCTTCATGCCATCTCCCGCTGCAGCTCGCCGACCGAGGCCTGGAGCGCGCTCAGCGCGAACATCACGCGCGCTGGATCGGACACGGCCATCAGCACGAAGTATCCGCCCTCGAGGGTGTGGACGACGATGCCGAGCTTCTGATGCGAGACCATGAAGTACTCGGGACCGCCGAAGTGAAAGACGCCGAACGCCGAGTGCAGTTGCGCGAGCACGACGCCGTAGTGCGCGGTCAGCACCGCCCACTCGTGCGGATCATAGGTCGCGAAGCTGTCGACCATCTCGCCCTCGGAGTCTGCAAACGCGCCGCCCACCGCACCGGGCGTCGACTCGACGGCGCGCTTCAGGATCGCCTTGAACGGCGTCATGGCGCGACCTCGTCGAGCCGCGCGAGCTGCGCCTGGTCGATCACGATCTCGACGCCGAGCGAGCGGACGATGCCATTGACCCAGACCTGAAAGTAGCTGCGGCGCACGTCGGGGAATGCCTCGGCCGCGAGCTCCTCGCGCGTCCGTTCACGCGCCGGGATCAGCCGGGTCAGCAGGATCACGTCCCAGCCCCACTGCGTGCGCACCGGCTCGCGCGCGATCCGCCCGACCTCGCGGATCGTGAACAGCGCGTCGGCATAGCTGTTGACGAGGTTTGCGCGCGGCAGGACCTCGGTGGTCGCGAATTCGACGGTGAGCCCGCTGCCGGCGGCGAGGCGGCGGGCGGTCTCGTCGAGATGGATCGGAAACAGCCCGGTCTCGTCGGCGAGCGCCGCCGCGATCCGCCCGGCGAGCGCGCGTGCGGCGGCATCGCGATCCTCGGGTGCATCCGGTGCGATCGGGACCCGCGCGTAGGCCGACGCCCGACCCTCGGGGGTCGAGAGTCGATCGGTGTTGCGGTCGAGGATCTTGCCGATCACGTCGGCGAGGTCGGCGGGGGTCCGGTAACGGTTCTCGAAGGCGGTCTCGACGAGCTGATCGACGAGGGCGGCGCGGGTCGCCTCGCCGACATCGGGATCCGACGCGAATCCCTGGGCCTCGGCGGCCTGTGCGAGCAGCTCGAACGCGACGCATTCGTCGAGCGCGGCCCGGCGAGCCGCGTCGTCACGGCCGCGCGCCTGGGCGGCGACGCACGAGCCCCAGACGGGCCGCCCGTTGATCTGCGCGACGACCACGTCCTCGGGGCCAGCCGCCGGTGCGATCGGCGAGGCGGCGGGACCCGAGCGCGCGACCGGATCCACCGGGCTGCCACAAGAGGCAGCCACCAGCACGCAGACGACACCGAGGACACGCATCGAGCTCAGTCGCGCTGTACCAGCGCGAGGCGCGCCATTTCCTTGCCGACCGAGATCACGGCGACGCCGATGATCATCACGAGGAGAGCCGCGACGTAGTCGCGACGCGCGAGGTAGTCGAGCGTCTCCTTGAAGAAGAACAAACTGCCGCCGATCAGCGCGACGGCCAGGATCTCGAAGAAGTAACGACGCATGGGCTCAGTCCCCCCGGTGTCCGAGGTAACGCAGCAGGATCAAGGCGCCCATCGCGAGCAGCGCGAGCAGCACCGAGAGATAGAACCGCGAGCGCGGCTTGCCGGTCTTCGCATCGGCACGCGCCGACGCGAGCGTGCTCACGAGATCGCGATCGCCGGTGCGGTGCGGCCTCAGGACGCCGAGGAACGCGTAGTGATAGATGCCGAGCCACAGCGCGATCGCTCCGACCGTGAGCGCGGTCGTCATCAACGCGACCCGCCCCGGATACATCTCGCCGAGGTAGTCCGCGATCGCGGTGTCGAAGTTGACCCACGCGATCAGCACCGTCGGGATCACGACCGACATCGCGGTCAGCATCCAGTACACGCGCTCGCGCCGCCGCCAGCGCTCGGCCGGCCCGGCCTGCGCGGACGACAACCCGCGAACCGAGCGCGGTGCCGGCGGCTCGTGGAACGACGTGAAGAACGCGACCCCGAACAGATACGCGATCACGCCGAGCGCGACGATCGCGAACCGGATCGGCCCGTAGACGTGTGCCGAGGCAAGCTCGGGATTCAGCGCGACCGGGACGAGCACCGCCGCCGGAAACAGGCCGAGCAGCACGCCCTCGGAGCGCCGCGCGAGCCCGAGCATCAGCACGCCGAACGGCAGCGCCGCCGCGGCGATCTGGCCACGCGTGGTCAGCGCGCCGATGAAGATCGCGGGGAGGATCACCATCGAGATCCACACGTTCGTGCCGAGCGCGAACGCGACGATGTCCGCGAAGGCCTGCCACCGGCGGGCTTCGTTTGGCTGCTTTGTGATGATGGTCGCCTCGGCCACGCGCTTCCGAATGTACAACGCGCGCGGTCATCGTGCCCGTGGTTCCCGGTAAGCTCGGCGTCTCATGCCAGCCTCGTTCTTCGAAATGTTCTTCGATAGCGACTACAAGCAGCGGTCGGACATCAACGATGCGTACGCCGAGGCCGCCAACGCGCGGTTCGCGACCTCGATCGCGATGTCGAACGTCGAGCAGCTCGGCAAGCAGGTCCTCGCTCAGCGCGACGAGATCCGCGATCTGACGGTCGCGCTCTCGGTGCTCGTCAAGATGCTCGCCGAGACCGGTGCCCTCGACGACAAGGTGCTGCGCTATCGCGTCGAGGCCCAGCTCGAGGAGCGGATCGATGCGGCGAAGGCCGCCCACGTCCGGCAGCGCGTAGCGGCGGCAGCGCCGGAGGAGCTCCCCGACGTGACGTGCAGCAAGTGCCTGCAGAAGCGCGATCCGGGCCAGACGATCATGACGGGGAACGGGCTCGTCTGCGATCCGAGCTGCGAAGCGCTCCGATGAAGAAGTGCGTCGTCACGATCGACGGACCCGCAGGCGCCGGCAAGTCGAGCGTCGCGAAGCTGCTCGCGCGCAGGCTCGGCTACCGGCTCCTCGATACCGGCGCGATCTACCGCGCGGTGGCGCTGACGGCGAAGCTTCGTGGCGTGCCATGGACCGATGGCGCGGCGTGCGCGACGATCGCGCGTGACCTCGACATCCGGTTCGACTTCCTCGCCGACAAGAACCATGTCTATGTCGCGG
>JBKJUF010000249.1:0-6224 GCA_046590445.1 Kofleriaceae bacterium | reverse complement strand
CGCCGCGCCTGCTGCTGCTGCCGGCGACCGCGGTGTGGCTGCTCGGCCCGGATGCGCCCGTCGAGCGGCGCCTCGTGATGGCCGCATATCGCGGCGTCACCGCGTTGTTCGGCAAGGCGCCGATCCGCGCGCTTCGCGTCGGTACGGCCGACGAGGCGGCGACCTACGTCAAGCAGCTCACCGGCTGGACGAGGGCGGCGCGGTGGACCAGCCTCGGCGGCATCGATTACCTCGCGGCGATGGCGACGATCGCGACGCCGGTGCTGCCATTCGTCGGGGCCGGCGACTGGATGTGTCGCGAGAGCGATGCACGTGGCTTCGCCCGCCACCTGCCGAATGCCGCACCGTTACGGGTCGTCAGCAGGCGCGCGGGCGATGCGCTCGATCCGGATCACTTCCAGCTGTTCACGCGACCCGAGCTGCGGCCGCTGTGGGACGAGCTGGCGGCCGCGATCACATCGGCTCGAGCGTGACGCGGGATCACGGCAGGAAGAAGACGCCGCGAAGATCCTCGGACTTCGAGATCTGCTCGGCGGGGTCTTTGATCGAGAGCACGCGGAACTGGTAGTACATGCCGCTCGTGAGGGCCGGGCCGCCGTACGGAAGCGTGACGACGCTCTTCGGCGTACCGCCCTCCCAGACCACGTTGCCGTAGCTATCGAACACGGTCACCTCGTAGCGATCCTCGGACGAGTCATCGAGCCACTGGAACGTCGGCGTTCCGGTGATCATCTCGGGCCCGTCACGACCTGGACCGACGATGTCGACCGCGCCGGTCACCTTGAAGCCGCTCGCGATCGCCACGTCCTGCCCGGCGATCACCTCCTGGTGCACGATCGCGGTGCCGCCGATGCTCGACGCGTCGCGCACGAGGAAGTCGTTCTCGAAGCCGGCGAGCACGACGTAGCGGCCCGCGGGGACACCGGTGATCGAGAAGGCGCCGTTGACGTTGGGCGCGATCCCGGGGTCGGGCGCGCGGAAGCCAGCGGGCGTCTCGCCGCGGACGAGCGCGGGGTCGAACGTCGATTCGACGACCAGGATCACCGAGGTCGCGGTGCCCATCTGGCCATTCACGATCGACACCGAACCGGAGACCGTCGAGGCGGCGCGTGCCTCGTCCACGGCGAGGTTCGCTTCGACGTCGCTACCGGCGGCGACGTCCGCGGTGGCGGTCGTGTAGTTGTGCCCTCGCGCGTAGCCGGCCACCTGGTAGCTGCCGACCGGGACGTTGAACACGACGTAGTTGCCGTCGCGACCGGCGATCGCGCTGTAGCCCTTGCCGGCCGACTCGGCGACGACCAGGACGCTGGAGCTCGAGGCGTTCGCGCCGACCCGCCCGTGGATGGTGCCGGTGGTGGGCCCGCCTGGCGCGATCGGCAGCAGCCCGATGTCGGTCAGCGCCGAGGTGACCACGTACTGGCCGCCCATCAACACGGGGTTGGACGTGTCGAACGGCAGCGCCGGCCTGATGCCGGCGGGGAACGTCAGGTACCCGGAGGCGTCCGCGCGCAGCGTGAGCGTTGTGCTCGCGGGTGCGCCTTCGGCGTCGCGCTCGCTCGGGATGGCGAGCGTGTACGAACCATCGGCGCCGGAGACCGCTACGAAGCTGGTCGGCGCGCTGTTGGCATCGAGCGCGACGACCCGCGCACCCGCCACCGCGGCGTCGGTCTGCAGGTTGAAGACCCGACCCTTCACCACCACTGCCGGGAAGCACGCGGGCTCGCCGCCCTGCACGAGCTCGCAGGCCTTATTGTCATCGCAGCCGGTGTTTGCCACCGCATCGCAGGACTTGTCGTCGTCGCCGCCGCAGGCCGCGGCGAGGGTGACGAGCATGCTCAACGCGAACGTTCGCTGGTTCATGGGAAGCTCCTTTATGGTCAGTGAGTCTCACTAATAAGTGGGGTTCGAGCATGAAAGCGTCGCCGGTTTCGTCGGCCGAAGCCATCCGACAGCCGGCGACACCGGGGCAGAGGTCGGCGAACTCCCACCTCGCGCGGTGCGGCATCGACGTCGAGACTTCCTCTATCATCTGGGCTGTCGCACGTGTCCCCTCCCTGGAGATCACCCATGACTCGAATCGTCCTGCTGCTGTCGTTCGTCCTCGTCGCCTGTGGCGGCAAGAGCTCCGGTAGCGGGGATGGTGGGACCGGAGACGGCAACACCGGGGGCGACGGCAGCGTCGGCGACGGCGGCGTGATCGTCGGGGGCGACGGCGGGACCTGGGAGTGCTTCACGGTCCAGTGCAACGGCAAGACGCTCGAGTGCAACGATTGCATCGACAACGACGGCGATGGCGAGGTCGACTCGCACGACCGCGAGTGCCTCGGCCCGTGCGACAACACCGAGGGGCCGGGGCTCAACGCCGGCGTCGGCGGCGAGACCGGCGGTCCCTGCAAGGCCGACTGCTACTTCGATTTCGGCAACGGCCCGGGCAACGACGACTGCCACTGGGATCATCGGTGTGATCCGCTCGCTGTCGCGCCGAACTATCCGCCCGAGGGCGCCAACTGCGCGTACGAGCCGTCGAGGGTCGGCACGACCGACTGCCCGGCGACGCAGTCGGCGCAGTGCCACAACTTCTGCTCGCCGCTGACGCCGAACGCCTGCGACTGCTTCGGCTGCTGCGCGTTCCCCGAGCTCGCCACGGCGGGCCCCGGCGGGGGACAGGGCTACGTGTGGATCGGCGCGCTGAATTCCAGCGGCGATGGCAGCTGCACGTTCGCGGACATCACGGACCAGACCAAGTGCCCGACGTGCACGCCGGTCGCTGACTGCTACAACCCGTGTGACACCTGCGAGGTCTGCATCGGCGCGCCGCCGCCACCTCCGAGCTGCACCCCGGGCGAGCAGTGTCAGGGTGGCTTGCAACCGTGCGGCCTCGCCGGCCAGGCCGGGTGTGCGGCCGGCAGCTACTGCGTCAGTGGGTGCTGCCAGTTCGTGATCCAGTGATCGCGCGTCGCCCGATCAGCTGAGCATCGCCGACGAGCACGCGACCTACGCGACCGGCCGCTCCCGCTTCCGATCGATCGCGGCGTGCGCTAAGAAGGTGCCGTGTCGACCAAGGGGAGCAAGGGACCAGCGGGCGGCGACGCGCCTCGCTCCGCGCGTGCCGCCGGGAAGGGCGACGACACGTCGGGCACGCGCGGCGATCGCAGCAAGCGCCTGCTCGACATGGTGATGATCCTGCTCGGCGCGCGCGCGCCGGTGACGTATCGCGAGATCCGCGAGCAGTTCTCGGCCTACCAGACGGTCAACGCGGAGGCCGGGCTCCGCGCGTTCGAGCGCGACAAGGCGGACCTGCTCGAGCTCGGCGTGCCGATCCGCTACATCACGCCGGACGAGGACGACTCGCTCGAGGACGGCGGCTACGTCATCGATCTCAAGCGCTTCAAGATGCCGGAGGTGCGACTGACGCCCGACGAGGTCTCGGCGCTCGTGCTCGCGGCCTCGGTCGCGCACGCGATGCCCGGCGGCACGTACCCGAAGATCGTCGACCTCGCGCTCAAGAAGCTCGCGTTCGATCTACCGGAGCTCCCCGACACGCCGACCGTCTTTCCCCGCCCCGCCTCGCGCGCCCCGGTGCTGGTGCACTTCCCCGAGCGCCGCGCGCCCGCGCGTCCCGAGCTCGCCGAGATCTACGCGACGCTCGAGAGTGCGACCCGGCTGCGCAAGCGCGTGACCATCACGTACGACGCCGCGGCGACCGGGCTGACCTCGAAGCGCGACATCGATCCGTACGGCCTCGTCTATCGAGATGGCGCGTGGCTGTGCGTCGGCTGGTGCCACCTGCGCAAGGACATCCGGTCATTCCGCGTCGATCGGATCCGCGACGCCGTACAGGCTCCGAAGCCGAAGTCGACGGACTTCGAGCGCCCCGCCGACTTCGACGTCAAGTCATACGCCTCGCGCTCGCCGTGGACGTTCACCACCGATCCTCCCGAAGAGGTCCAGCTCGCGCTGACCGCAGATGCGGCCGAGGTCGCAAACGAGGACTTCGGCGCGACCGGCGTCAAGTTGCACGGCGGCGAGCGCACGCTCGTCACCTTCGACTGCGGGAACTTCGAGTTCGCGGCGACTCGCATCCTCGCCGCGAAGGGCGCGATCCGGCTCGTGCGCGGCGAGCGGCTGCGGGCGTGGACCCTCGCCGAGCTCGACGCGATCGACACCCACTACGCCGACCCGATGGTGCCGCTGGAGGATCTCGATGCGTGACGTCGCGCAGAAGCTGCGCCGGCTGCTCTACATCGTCCCCTACGTCGCGAAGCATCGCGAGGGCGTCGCGGTCGACCAGCTCGCGAAGATGCTCGACACCGATCGCGACGAGCTGCTCGCCGATCTCGAGCTGCTCTCGCAGGTCGGTCCGCCCGACGGTGACCCCGGCGAGTACCTGCTGGTCTCCGTCGAGGAAGGCCGCGTGTTCGTCGAGCTCGCGCACCGGTTGACCCGGCCACTCCGGCTCACCGCCGCCGAGGGTTGCTCGCTGCTGCTCGGCATTCGCGCGCTCCGCGAGAGCGGCATCGCGCCGTTCGACGATGCGATGGAGTCCGCCGAGAAGAAGCTGCTGTCCGCGCTTGGCCGCGACGCGAACGAGGCCCAGAGCCTGGCGACCAGCACCGTCGTCGCCTCCGCGCCTTCCTCGTTCGGCGCGGTCACCACGCACCTGCGCACGCTCGTCACCGCCGCCCGCCGCCGCGAGCGCGCCGAGATCGATTACACCGCGATCTCGCGCGGCAACGCGGAGCGCCGGCCGATCGATCCCTACGGCATCGTCCACCACGCCGGCGAGTGGTACGTCGTCGGTCACTGCCACAAGCGCGGCGACATCCGAACGTTCCGCATCGACCGGATCGCGGCGCTCCGCACGACTGGCGAGAAGTTCGAGATCCCGGAGAGCTTCGATCTCGAGACCTATCGCCGCGAGCGCCTCTACGTGCCGTCGGCGGACTCGATCAACGTGCGGGTGATCCTCGACGCGCTCGCGGTCACCCGGATCGGTGTCAACTGGCCCGTCGGCGAGGTCACGATGCACGACGACGGCTCCGCCGAGCTGCTCGTCGATTGCGACGGCTTCGAGTGGGTCACGAGCTGGGTCCTCGGCCTCGGCCGGCACGCCTGGATCGCGGGTCCGCAGGACGCCAAGGCGGCGATGCGCGAGCGGATCAAGCGGCTGCGCTCCGAGCTCGTGGCGTAGCTCGCCTCGCTCGCGGCAATCATCCGGACGCAAATGTCCGGGTTGAACGCTGGGTGTCGGTGTGGTGACGTGGGCGCGCAGTACACCCGAGCCCTGCGCGGACCGAGGTCAAGGGTGCTTCCGGATCAACTTGCGAATCAGCCGACCGCCACGCGTGGCGGCAGAGTTGCAGCCGCTACCTCGTGAGGTGGTGACTACCATGCGAATACAGCTCTGGGTTCTGACGGTAGGGTTGGGCATGTTCGCTGCGCTCGGTTCCGCCGGCGCAGAGCCTGCGGCGAGCGATAGCGAACCGCTCGAATACGGGATCGGCCTGCGCGTACGCGCCCTTCGCGTTCCCGCAGGACTGATCGAGCTGTTCATGGAACGCGCACCCGGCGCGACCACCGGCTACGGGGCCGGCATCGAGCTCGCCCGACGACGCGGGAACCTCGAGCTGCAGCTCGGTGCCGAATTCGACTACATCCAGCCCGCCGAAGGCGTGTACATCGAGAGCGGAGGGAATGTCGCGCCGCCACCCGCGGGACGCGGCGACGAGGCCGACTTTCTGCTCAGCCCCGAGCACAACGGCAAGCGCCGGTTGGGTTGGTTCACGATCGAGTTCACGTTTCTGAACCACGCATCGATCACGAAGCGCATCGCGATCCGCTACGGCGCCGGCCTCGGCATCGGGATCCTACGCGGCGAGCTCGGCCGTTACGACATCGTGTGCACCGACGCGACCAACGCCTCGCCAGCTCCTGGATGCGTCCCTCCCGATGCGCCGTTCAACGGCTCCGGCACGTACAGCGACGATGGTGGCCGGATCACGCCAGGGACGATCGCCAAGTACGACCTGCCGCGCGTCCTGCCGGTCATCAACGCGATCCTCGGCATCCAGATCCGACCGTTCAAGAAGATGACGATCAATGTCGAGGGCGGCATTCGCACCGTCCCGTTCGTCGGTGCGAGCACGGCCTTCTTCTTCTAAAGCCCCGCTCGCCAGCGTTCGCTGGCTCGCTCCATCTCGGGGCCGCCCGCGGCAACCGCCAGC
>JBKJUF010000125.1:0-3468 GCA_046590445.1 Kofleriaceae bacterium | reverse complement strand
TCTTCCGCACCTACGCCGGGCACTCGAGCCCGGCAGCGTCGAACGCGCTCTATCGCGCCAACCTCGAGCGCGGCCAGACCGGCCTGTCGATCGCGTTCGATCTGCCGACCCAGTGCGGGTACTCGTCGGACGCGCCGATCGCGCTGCCCGAGGTGGGCAAGGTCGGGGTGCCCATCAACTCGCTCGACGACTTCCACGTGCTGTTCGAGGGCATCCCGCTCGAACAGATGAACACATCGCGGTGCCGTTGATCGTCATCGACGTGTTCATCTGCTCGAGCGGGATGCCGTCGAACAACGCATGCATGTCGTCGAGCGATCCGATCGGCACGCCGACCTTGCCGACCTCGGGTCGCGCCAGCGGATGATCCGAGTCGTAGCCGCACTGGGTCGGCAGATCGAACGCGATCGACAGCCCGGTCTGGCCGGCCGCGAGGTTCTTGCGATAGAGCTCGTTCGAGGCGCGCGCGCTGGAGTGGCCGGCGTAGGTACGGAAGATCCACGGCGGGTCGCGCGGGCGATCGGGCATGTCAAACGCTACCGGCGGAAGTACTACTCGTCCACTCGATCGGCGGCGTAGGTCACGCCGTCGCGCTCGAAGTAGAGCCGCGAGCAATCGGCGTTGATCCACGGCGACAGCTCGTCGGCGCCGGTGTTCACGCCGATCAGCTGGACGCCCGGATACCAGTTCTTGTCGACCTCGTCGCGCCGCGACACGTGGAGGTCCGAATCGCCGCCATCGCGCCGCGCGGCATAGACCAGCGTGAACAGATCCGAGGTCAGCACCCCGCTCGACGGCGAGATCGAGAGGTCGTCGTTGATCGGCTTCGTGCGTTCCGGCTGGTCGTCCCAGACGTTCTCGGCGTACGGGAAGCGCAGGTCGACGAACACCAGCACGTTCTTGCCGACGCCATTCTCGGGTGCCTTGACGACGACCGCGCGCTTGAGCTGGGGCACGTACTCTTCGTCGACGAGATCGACGACCTCGACGAGGTTGCCGACGGTGACGTCGAACTCGCTATCGCGCATGACCGGATTGGCGGAGTCCGGGCTCCATGCCGTGGAGAACCGGTACACCAGCGCCTGGGCCGGATTGCCGACCGTGCCGAGCAGCTCCTCGGTGCCGAAGAAATCGCGATCTGCGATCGAACCCTGGAGCACGTCGGCCAGGCCGGCATTGCGTGTCGGCTCGGGGGTCCAGACGCCATCGATCTGCGCGACCACGTAGAGCTGGGTCTGTCCGCCCACGGTCGCGATCACCGCGCCGATCGCCTGATCGCTGCGGGTGGTGAAGCCGTGCGGATCGGAGATCGCGCCGTGGAGCTCGAGCGGCACCGGCTCGGCGTACGGCCCGCAGACCGCGCGCGGCGGAGCCTCGATCGCGAACACCTTGTCGCATGCGCCCATCAGCGTCAGCAGGACTGCGAGATGGCGCACAGCCAAAGAATCGCTCACGAGGACGCGTCGCGCAATCGCGGCCGGCGCAGGCTGACGCCCAGGCCGACGAGGGTGATCGCCACGCCGAGATACGACCGGGCGGTGAGCGGCAAGTCACGCTCGAACAGCGCATCGGTGGCGAGCGCGACCAGCGGAAACACGAAGACGAGGGTGCTGGTGACGAGCAGTCCCGTCTTGCCGAGCAGCCAGAAGTAGACGAGGAACGCCACGACCGAACCGACGACCGCGAGGTAGAGCAGCGCGACGGTCGCGGCGGGCGGCGGTGGCCACGGCATCGGCTCGTTGGCGATCAGCGCGACGATGCCGAGCACGATCGCGGTCACCGTCAAGAAGACCGTCGTCGAGACCAGGCCGTGTACGCCCCCACCGTGCCGCTTCATGATCATCGAGTACGTCGTCGCCGCGACGACCGAGCCGATCACGAGCACGACGCCGAGCGCCTGGTTCGACGACACGTCGAGCTGATCGAGAAACAGCACCGCGATCCCGGCGAGCGAGACGACCGCGCCAACCATGTGGCGGCGGGTAAGCCGCTCGATGCGCGCGACCGTCAGCAGCATCGCGAGGATCAGCGGCTGGGTGCCGTAGAGCACCGCCGCGATCGCGCCCGGGATCCGCTCCTCGCCGAGGTAGACGAGCAGGTAGGCCGCGGCATCGAGCACGCCCGCGATCACGAGGTAGATCCAGGTCCGGCCGCGCGGCCATGGCCGGGCACGGATCGCGAGCGGGATCAGGATCGCCGCGGCGATCGCGAAGCGCAGCGCGACGGCCGCGAACGTCGGGTACCCGGCGATGCACGCGCGGATCGCGTACCACGTCGTGCCCCAGATCAGCGCGCACGTGATGTATGCGACGACCACGGCGTGCGACACGCACGCAGTGTCGCATTGTCGGCTCGCCGGGGCTCGGGTACGGTCACGCCATGCGTACCTTGTTGTTCACCGCGCTGCTCGCCGCCGCCGCGCTCGGAGGTTGCTCGAAAGAATCGAAGACGTCGAAGACCGAGGCCACCGAGGCCAGCACGCAGGTCCCGACGGTGTCGATCGATCAGCTCGATCAGCTGCTCGCGAAGCAGGCGGGCCAGGCCGTCGATGCCAACGGCGAAGGTACGCGCAAGAAGCTCGGCGTCATCCCGGGCGCGGTGCTGCTCACCGACTCCGAGACGTTCCTGCCGAGCGAGCTGCCTGCCGACAAGCAGAAGCCGCTCGTCTTCTACTGCGCGAACACGCGCTGCGGGGCCTCGCACGAGGCGGCGGCGAAGGCGCTGACCGCCGGCTACACCAACGTCAAGGTGCTGCCCGACGGGATCGCTGGCTGGGTGAAGGCCGGCAAGCAGACGACCAAGATCTGATCATGATCGGATCAGTGGTCGGCGGCCAGGGTCGCGCGCAGGCCGTCGACGAGCCGGGTCTCGGCGACCACGCCGAACCGATCGCGCAGCAGGTCGACGCGCGCACGTGACTTCAGGATCTCGCCCGCTCGTGCCGGCGCGTGGACGATCTTGCTTCGCTCCCCTCCGGGGCCCGATACGCCGCCGCAGAGATCGACGAGCGTGCGCGCGAGCTCGACGACGGTGATCTCGCCGCCGGTCCCGACATTCGCGACCGCGCGGCTGTTGCCGTCGCCGACGGCCGCTACGAGCGCGCGCACGACGTCGCCGACGTAGACGAAGTCACGCGTCTGCTGGCCATCGCCGAAGATCACGAGCGGCTGCCCCGCCTTCGCGCGATCCGCGAAGATCGAGATCACACCCGAGTACGGGCTCGTCGGATCCTGCCGCGGGCCGTAGACGTTGAAGAACCGCAGCGCGGTCGTCGCGACGCCGTGCACGGCGGCGTAGTAGTCGAGCGCGAATTCCGACGCGAGCTTGTCGATGCCATACGGAGACATCGGCTTGGTCGGGGTGTCCTCGCCAACCGGCATCTGCGAGACCTCGCCGTAGACCGCAGCCGACGATGCGAACGCGACCTTCTTGACGCCCATCGCGCGCGCGTACTCGAGGACGTGCAGC
>JBKJUF010000662.1:0-5479 GCA_046590445.1 Kofleriaceae bacterium | reverse complement strand
GCGCGGAGCATGCGGAGCCCAAGCACCGCCTGCTGGTTGCCCGCCGCGCGGCGGGGCTCGAACGCCCGCTCGATGTCGCGCTCGCGTACCGTCCGCCCGGGGAGGCGCAGCTCCGCGAGCTCGAGCGCGCGAGCGGTGGCTGGCGGGTGATCGTGATCTCGCGCGACCGGGCGACCGATCTACCGATCACCGGCATCACCGACCCCCAGCTGCGCCGCATCAAGACGCTGTTCGACGTCCCCCACCGCGCGTTCTCCGACGTCGAGGAGGGCGAGTACTACTACGCGGTGCCGCTGCGTGCGGCGTCGGCCCGCGAGGATGAGCGCGTCGTGCTCGGGATGCTCGAGATCTCGCAGTCCGCCAGCGCGCTCGACACGGACCGCGCCGACCTCGGGCGCGCGCTGCTGCTCGTGCTGCTGATCATCGGCGTCACGACGATCGTGGTTGCCGCGGCAGCGAGCCGGTTCGTGAGCCGTCCGATCACGAAGCTCCTACGCGGGATCGACGATGTCGCGAAGGGCGACCTCTCCCACGTGATCCTCTCCGAGCACGACGACGAGATCGGCGCGATCGCGACGCGGTTCAACGAGATGACGTTCTCGCTCCGCGAGTCACGTGCCGAGACCCAACGCCAGAACGAAGCGACGCTCGCGCTCGAGCAGCGGCTCGGTCAGACCGAGAAGCTCGCGACGCTCGGCCAGCTTGCAGCGGAGATCGCGCACGAGGTCGGGACGCCGCTCAACGTGATCGCCGGGCGCGCTCGGTCGATCCAGCGCAAGTCGCGGGACCCCGAAGCCGTCGAGAAGAACGCCGGCATCGTCGCCGAGCAGACCGCGCGGATCACACGCATCATCCAGCGGCTGCTCGACTTCACCCGGCGCAAGGTCGGGACACCCGAGCAGGCCGCGGTCAACCTGAACGAGCTCGCGCTGACGACGATGGAGCTGCTCGCCGGCCAGTTCTCGGCCGCCAAGGTCAAGACCCGCCTCGACCGGGCCGAGGGCATCCCGAAGGTCGCCGGCGATCGCGATCGGCTCCAGCAAGTCTTGATCAACCTGCTGCTCAACGCCGCGCAGGCGATGCCCGACGGCGGCAAGCTCCGGGTCGAGACCCGCGTCGTTCACCGTGCGCGGCCCGGCCTCGAGGGCGGTGCCGAGCAGCAGTTCGTGCAGATCGCGGTGACCGACACCGGCGTCGGCATCCCGGCCGAGAGCAAGGACAAGATCTTCGATCCGTTCTACACGACGAAGGAGGGCCAGGGCGGTACCGGCCTCGGCCTCGCCGTGGTGTCGGGCATCGTCAAGGAGCACGACGGCTGGATCGACGTCGAGGACTGCGACGGCGGCGGCACCGCGTTTCGCGTGCACCTGCCCGCGTGAACTCCGGGCCGCCCGAGCTTCGGGACGCCTGAGCTTGGCAAGTTGCGCAAGTTGCGTCTGACCCCATCACTCGTCCATGCCGTGGTGACCGCCGTAGCCGTAACCGCCGTAGATCGCGGCCTGACCGGCGAGCGAGGTGACGATCTTCTCGGTCGCGTCGTCGAGGTCGGTGCCACGGCCGCGGAGCTGGCCGGCGGCGGCCGACTTGAGGTTGGGCTTCGCGTTCGGGTCGTTGACGATCTGGGTCAGCGCCTGGTCGACCTCGGGGCCACCGTTGTAAGCGGACTGGATCGCGGTCTGCGCGACCTGCGGATCTTGATCACGCATCAACGTCGCGAGCTGCTGGCTCGCCTTGGGGTCATCCATGTTCGCCAGCCCGCTGATCGCGGCGATCCGCTCCTCGGGCTTGCCGTTGCGCGTGGCCTCGATGATCGCGGCCTGTGCCTTCTCCGAGCCGACCTGGCCGAGGCTCTGGAGCGCGGCCGCGCGGACCGCGGTGTCGCTGTCACGGGTCAGCCGGAGCAGCGTCTCGGTCGAACGCTCGTCGGGGTTCTGCGCGAGCGACGAGATCGCGACCATCCTCACGCCCTTGTCGCTCGACGTCAGCGCGCGATCGATCAGACGGCGCGCCTCGGGCGTGCCCATCGAGGCGAGCGCCCATACCGCGGAGCTCGCGCCGCTGACGTCCTTGCCCGTCAGCATCTCCTCTGCGAGCCGCATGCCCTCGGGCGCCCCGGCCGCGACCAGCTGGTTCATCACCTGCATCTTGACCTGCGGGTTCTCGCGCGACGCGGTGAGCAGGGCGGTCTTGACCTCGGTGGTCAATCCCATCTGGCCGAGCGCGCCGGCGGCGACGGCAGCAAGCTCCTTGTCCTTGTCGGTGAGCGCGGCGATCAGCGCCTGGCGCGCGTCCTCGGTGCCGACTCGACCCAGTACGTTCGCGGCGTACGACGCCTCGTCGCGCCGGCCCGAGAACAGCGAGTCGCTGAGCAACTGGGAGAGTGCCGGGTCGCCGGGCCGGATCTGCGCGAGCATGTCGAGAGCGCTGACCCGGGTCTGGCCGCGGTTCTTGCCAGCGATGTCGACGAGCGCGTCGAACGCTTGCGGCGAGCCCGCATCGGCGAGCATCCGCATCGCCTCGTAACGTTCGTTGCGCGAGCCCTTGCCCGCGAAATCGATCGCGAGGCGCAGCGCGTCGGGGTTCCCGCTCTTGATGAGCCGCGGCAGCGCGGCGCGGCGATCTGCGCTCGTGCCGTCCTTGATCACCGAGAGGAGCGCGGCATCGATGTCCTCGCCCTCCATCTGCGCGAGCTGGTGGAGCGCGCCCGTGATCGCAGCGCGATCGGACAGTGCCGACTCGATCAGCAGCGCGCGCGCCTCGGGGCCACCGGCATTCGCGAGTGCGCCCGCGGCGGCCATTGCGGCGTGTCGATCGCCGACCTTGAGGATCTCGCCGAGCACGCCGATTGCCTTCCCGCCGTTGATCTCGCCGATCGCGTTGACCGCGGCCCATCGGGTGTTGAGGCCGCCATGGAGCGCGGCCTCGCGCAGCACGGGCAACGCCACCTCTCCGGCCTTGCCGAGCGCGGAGAGGGCGGCGTTGACGAGGTGCGGATCGCCGGACTTGACGATCTCCATCAGCTGGGTGAGGAGCTTGTCATCGACCTCGTCGATCGCGCCGAGCGCGGCGGCCGCGATCCGCGTGTCCTCGGAGTCGATCAGGGCGCGCAACGCGGCGGTCGCGGTCGGCGAGGACACGCTACCGAGCGCCATCACGGCGGAGCCGCCGACCGTATGGTCGCCGGTCTCGGTTAACTTGATGAGCGCGGCGACGGCGCGGTCGGAGCCAACCTGGCCCAGCGCGGCGATCGCGACGGTCTGTGAGGGATCGCCGCTCTTCTTCGCGACCTCGAGCAGCACGCGCTCGCCCGCCTCGCTCTGCGATGACCCCAGCGCACCGATCGCCGCGTTGCGGATCGCTGGGCGATCATCGGTCGTGTACGCGATCACGACGTCGACGGCGTGCTCGGTGCCGATCTTGCCGAACGCCGCGAGCATCACCTCGGGCACGCCACGCCGGCTGTCCTTGAGCAGCGGCATCACCATGTCGATCGCCTCGTCGTCGCCGATCGCACCGAGCTTGTCGGCGAGCACCGCGACGTCACGCAACATCCGCGCCGTGAGGAGCCGCTCGACGAGCTCGGCCTTCGAGACCCCGGCGGCGGCCGCGCTGACCCGGAGCGGGCGTCGGAACTGCTTCGGCATCGCACCGGTGCGGGCGGCCACGCTCGCGGCTGGCGTGTTTGGCGCGGGATCACCGGAGAGTGCCGAGTAGCCGGCGACAACGGCGAGCAATGCACAAGCGAGCTTCCAGCGGGTCAGTGTGGTCACGGGGCTCTTTTCACTTGCTGGCGGGAACGCCGGGGACGCCGGACGCCGGGGACGCCGGGGACGCCCAAACGCCCAAACGCCCAAACGCCGGGGACGCCGGGGACGCCGGGGACGCCGGGGACGCCGGGGACGCGGGGACGCGGGGTACGGAGGAGGAGGTCTTGGGTGTCTGTGTCAAACGAACGCAGTTTGGTATCGATCCATTCCTGGGCTACCCATTCCTGGGCTACGTAACGTGTGGGTAAGGCCGGCTCGCGAAACCAGCCGGCATTGCCGGCGTGGCTTGGCAGGATGGACGCCGCCCGCGCGGGAAGGTTCCCGCTGGCAGCCGGGTACCGCGCGATGGCAACCACGGCGGCGAGGAGGTGTCGGGGCGAGCTTTGAGGTCGGAGGCCACGTCGATCCGACGCGGCCCGCACCACGCGGTCGCACGACTTCGTGCGGGCTCTCAGCGGATGGCTTCGAGCGCGCGGATGATCGCCGACATCGCTGCGCGTCGCAAGTGCACACCGCCGTGTGCGCGACGATGGGCGGCGGGCGCAGGCGCACGTTCTGCAAAATGATTTGCCGACGAAGGACGCAGCGGATTGACGGCGTCGGTGCGCTTCGTAGACTCGATCCATGTTGACGACCGAGCAGACCCAGGAGCTTCGAGCGAAGCTGGAAGCAGACATGGCGCGCCTCGGCGACCATGCGCACAACGCCCTCGAGTTCACGATGGACCGCGATCGCGATCGCATCGGTCGCGACTCGATGGACGAATCAACCGAGGAGGAGATCTACTCGACGCAGCTTCGGCTGCACGATCGGGAGAACTTCCTGCTGCAGAAGGTCCGTGAGGCGATGATTCGCCTCGAGGCAGGCAAGCTGGACGAGTGCGAGGAGTGCGCCGAGCCGATCGGCTACAAACGCCTCCTGGCCCGTCCGGTGACCACCCTGTGCTTCGAGTGCAAGTCGGCCCGCGAGCAGGTCGAATCCGAAACGCACGCCGAGTAGCTGATCCCGACGCGGTTGCCCGGCGGGGGTGCTCCGGCGTACACGCAGGGCGCCCCGGGGTTTGGTTCCGCTTCGCGACCTCTGCTAGTATTCGTCGTCGGGGATGCGCGACCGCTATACGATCACCGAGCGACTCGACCATGGCGGTATGGCCGAGGTGTTCCGCGGCGTCGCGGAGTCGATGGAGGGGTTCAAGAAGTCGGTCGCTATCAAGCGCATCCTTCCGAACCTCACGAAGAACCAGAAGTTCGTCTCGATGTTCCTGGACGAGGCGCGGCTCTCGCTGTTCCTCCAGCACGCGAACATCGTCCAGGTCTTCGATATCTCGAAGACGCCTGACAACGCGTACTTCCTCGTCATGGAGTACGTCGACGGGTGCAACCTCAAGGCACTCATCGAGCGGCAGAAGCAGAAGACCAAGCGGATCGAGGTCGCCCACACGATCTATCTGATGATGGAGTGCTGCAAGGCGCTCCAGTACGCGCACTCGCTCGAGCACCCCGAGACCAACGAGCCGCTCGGCATCGTCCACCGCGATATCTCGCCGCCGAACATCCTGCTGTCCAAGAACGGCGAGGTGAAGCTCGTCGACTTCGGGCTCGCGAAGGCGACCAGCCAGATCGAGTCGACCGACGAGGGTGTCGTCAAAGGCAAGTTCAGCTACCTCTCGCCCGAGGCCGCCTCGGGTGTTGCGGTCGATCACCGCGCCGATG
>JBKJUF010000490.1:0-2908 GCA_046590445.1 Kofleriaceae bacterium | reverse complement strand
TTGCGCATCGCCACCGAGGCGTTGGGCGAGAAGCCCTTCACCCGGGCCTCGAACTCGCGGGTGTAGCGCGCCAGCAGGTAGCGCGCGATCACCACGATGTCGTCGCCGCGCGCCCGCAGCGGCGGCAGGTGGAGGTTGACGACGTTGATCCGGTAGTAGAGGTCCTCGCGGAAGCGGCCGCCGGCGATCTCCTTCTCGAGCTCGCGGTTGGTCGCGGCGAGGATGCGGATGTCGACGTTCTCCGGCCGCGTATCGCCGACCCGGTAGACGACGCGCTCCTGGATCGCGCGCAGCAGCTTCACTTGCAGCTCGATCGGCATCTCGCCGATCTCGTCGAGGAACAGCGTGCCGCCGTCCGCCGCCTGGAACTTGCCCTGCTTGTTCGCGACGGCCCCGGTGAACGCGCCCTTGACGTGGCCGAACAGCTCGCTCTCGAGGAGGTTCTCCGGGATCGCACCGCAGTTGATCGTGACGAACGGCTTGCCCGCGCGCGGCGATCGGTTGTGCAGCTCGCGCGCGATCAGCTCCTTGCCGGTGCCGGTGTCGCCGGTGATCAGCACCGAGATGTCGGTGACGCTGATCTTCTCGACCTTGCGAAACACCGACTGCATCGGCGGGCTCGTGCCGACGATCTCGCCGAACCGGTACTGCTCGAGGCGATCGTTCAGCCGCTTGTTGTCGACCTTGAGCTCGTTCATCAGCATCGCGTTCGCGACGATCAGCGAGGCCTGTGACGAAAACACGGTGAGCACGCGCAGCGTGTCCTGCTGGAACAGATCGCGGATCGCGTCGTTGCCGACGTAGATCAGCCCGATCAGCCGGCCGCGGTCGAGCAGCGGCACGCAGATCACCGACGAGACCTTGAGCTGCATCACGCTCTTGCTCGACGAGAACTCGTCGTCGCGGAGCGCGTCTGACACGATCACCGGCTTGCGCGAGCGGACGACCTTGGCGACGATCGAGTCCGAGAGCTGGTGGACGGCATCCGCGATGTTCTCGCGGTTGAGGTTGCGCGCGACCTTGACGTCGATCGTGTCGCCCTCGAGCAGCACGAGGAAGCCCTTGTCGGCGTTCGTGATCTCGATGACCGCGTCCATCAGCGCGTCGAGCAGCTCGCCGAGGTCGCGCTGGTGGATCAACCGCTCGGAGAACTCGTAGAGCTTGGTGTACGCGTCGAGATCCGCGATCGTCTCGGCGGCCTCGTGCTCGACGGGGCCGGCCTCGTCGATCATCACGAACCGCAGATCGCAGCTGCCGATCACGAGCCGCTCGTCGTGCGTCAGCTTGTGCTTGCTGCGCTTCTTGCCGTTGACCACGAACTCGGTCTTGCGCGGCGCGAACACCGTGTAGGTCTGGCCGTCGAAGTGGATCGCGTAACCGTCGGTCACCAGCGGATCGGGCAGCACGATGTCGTTGTCGGGCCCCGAGCCGATCGACGTGATCTTCTTGTGGAGGTTGTAGACCAACGGCGGCTGGCCGGGCGCGGTGAGGCGAAGGCTGGGCATCAGTCGTTCTCCAGGGACAAGCCGAGGCCCGCGCCGCTCGGCAGCAGCAGGGGACCAAGACGCAGGCGATCGCGCAGCGAGGTCTTCTTGGGTGTCGGCTTCTTGAAGTCGCGGAGGTCGGGTGGGAGCAGCGAGTCGTCGGCCTCGATCTGCTCGCGCGGCTTGTAGTTGAGGAGCGCGTCGACCACGCTCCACGCGTAGATCCCGAAGAACGCGGCGCCGGTCGCGATCTCGATCTGCTGCAGGCGCCGCACGCCAGGGCCATCCTCGAGCGGGACCTTGCCGACGAGGCCGTACTTGGTGGCGAGGTAGAGGAAGATGCCCGCCGACGTCCCGAACGTCAGGCCCTGACCGGACGCGAACAGGATGCCCTTCGCGGTCTGCTTGTTCTGGAACTGACCGGCGCCGAACGGCACGAAGTTCACGAAGTACGGCCGGGTCTCGACGACGCGGAGGCTCTCCTTGAACTTGCGGATGCGGTCGCGGTCCTCCTCGAGCCGGCGCAGCTCGGCGTCACGCCGCGCCTGGGCTTCGACGTCTGCGCGCACCTCGTTGAACAGCCGGACTTGACCCTCGGTGAAGAATTCCGGCTCGAGCGTCTTGCTCGGATCGAGCCCGAGCGCGGCCTGGAACTCGGTCTTCGCGTCCTCGCGGTTGCCGCCCTCGTAGTGACAGAGCCCGAGCAGCACGTGCGCCTCGACGAGGTCGGTCGGGTTCGCGAGCTGTGGCTTGGGATAGAGCAGGTAGCTCAGCGTAGGCGCCGCGGATGCGCAGTCCTTCGCCTTGAAGTTCGCGCGCGCACGGTCGAGATCCTGGCTCGGGCCCGCGCCGGCGCTCCGGCTCGCGAGCACGAGGACAGCGATCAGCGCGGCACGCATGTCACCTCCGCACTGCCACCCGCGCTGACCTTCTCGACGATCGGCTTGGGCTCGACGCCCTCGCCGAGGAATTCGACCTTGACGTTCTTGCTCGATAACGCCGAGTTGCCGAACGTGACAGTGTACGGCTTGTCGAGCTGCCAGGTCTTGCCGTCGACGGTGACCCGCGCGGTCGCATCCGCGCACTTCGCGGTGAGCTGCGCTGGCAAAAACGGCGTCGTGATCGTGGTGTCCTCGCCGGGCGCGAGCTTCTGCGTGAACGGCTGGCAGCAGCCGCTCTGGTTGCGGACCGAGATCGTGGTCTCCGCCGCGAGGTCGAGCTTGACGATGCCGTTCGCTGGCACCGGCCGCCAGGTCGCATCACCCTCGATCTGGTACTCCGCGTTCTTCTCGGGGAACGCGCGGAACTGCGTCGGCGTGCCGGCGACGACCAGCGCGTCCGCGACCACCGGCGGACGCGCGCCATTGTTGCCACCACTGACGGCACCGGTCGACGCTGCGGTCGCGCTCGTCGACGACGGCGCC
>JBKJUF010000432.1:0-10443 GCA_046590445.1 Kofleriaceae bacterium | reverse complement strand
ACATCGCGCGGTCGCGCACACGGTGTCGCGCTTGCAACACCTATAACGTGGGCGATCACGTGTCTGCTCAGCTGTCTCGAGGACCTACAAATGTCTCGAGGACCTACAAACATGCTTCTTACTGGCTTCGTTGCTGCCAACCCTTGCAAAGGCTCTCGCCGTGATACCTCGACAAACGATCCTCGGCGCTACGATCGCGCTGCTTGTCCCGTCGACCGTCGTTGCCGAGTCACCGGGGCGGCGTCCAGTGCTCGCGGTCGTCGCGGGACTCGGCGCGCAGAGCGAATATCACGATGGCTTCGTGAGATTCAGCGATGGCGATGTCGACTTCCTCGCCGTCGAGCCCGGCACCTCGCTGAACCTCGGCCTCTCGGGGGCGTACCCGTTCGGCGCGCGAATCGACGGCTACGCAACGCTGTGGTTCGGTACGGCCGATGCGCGCTACATCGAGAAGGACAACGTGCGCCCCGATGTCGGGATCACGACGACGACGATCGATCTCGGCGCGAGCTATCACGTGCTCGCGACGTCGAAACTGCGATTCCTCGCAGGCGGTGGTCTGGCGATCGGATTTCAATCCGTGGACGACATGACCTGGGATGGTAGACGGATCGCGCCCAGCACGTCCGTGATCGGTCTCCACGGGCTCGGCGTGCTCGATGTTTCGATCACGCCGCGGACCGCCTTCCGCGCACTGCTGAGGCTCGGCTTGGGGATTCCGCGCCTGTCCGACTTCGAGAACGAGCTCGCCCGTGCCGAAGGCGAAGCAAGCGCGGATGTCGACTCGGAATCACGAACGGACGCGTTGCTGGCGGTGGGAGTCGCGATCAGTCTCTGAGTAACACGCTCGGCTTTTCAGAGGATCGGGTTGTCGCACGCGAAGTACACGTTGACCTTGACCATGACGTCGTCTTCACCACCGCGCACGTGCCGGGCACCGGCATCAGAGACCTGCGCGAAGGTTTGCGTCGCTCCACCGTTGCTCGGGTGATAGACGTGGGCGCTCGCGAGATTCACCAACTGGCCATCCGGAGGCATGGCTGCCTCTCGAACGCGTTGTAGCCAGGGCACGACCGTTGCTACCGTCGCGGCCGCATGCCCGCTCGCCGTGTTGTCGTGATGTTGATGCTGGCGGGGACCGCCGTGCACGCACAGCCGGCGCCGCCGCCGGAGCAGCCGGCCGTTCAGCGGTTCACGATCTCGGGCCGCGTGATCGACGCGCTCGGCCGGCCGGTGCGCGGCGCCGTCGTCAACGTCGAGGGCGGCAGCGAGCGCGTCACGACGGATCGGGCGGGTCGCTACCGCATCTCGGCACCGCTCGGAGCGACGTTGATCGTCGAGGCCGCCGGCTACAACGCGGGCCTCGCGACCGTCGCGAGCCTCGCGCTCGACGACATCGTCCTGCTCACGCTCGAGCAGACGAACGAAACGATCGAGGTCAGCGGCGAGGCTCCCGCGGACGTGCCGGGTGCGGCGCGGCTCGATCGCGAGGAGCTGCAGCGCGTGCCCGGGACCGGCGGCGACATCGTGCGCGCGCTCACCGTGATGCCCGGCGTCGTCAACCTCCAGATCCCCCTCGGCTACTCGGGCGTCGTGATCCGCGGCTCGTCGCCGCAGGACTCGAAGGTCCTGATCGACGACTTCGAGGTCCCGGTACTGTTCCACAACATCGGGTTCCGCGCGATCACGCCGGCCGAGACGATCGCGTCGCTCGAGTTCATCCCCGGCGGCTTCGACGTCAGCTATGGCCGCGCGTCATCGGGCATCGTCAAGCTCGAGACCCGGGGTGGCGCCGACGTCCGCTCGACCCAGGCCGAGGTCTCGTTCATCGATGGCGGCGTGGTCGCGCAGGGCCCCGCGGGCAAGGACACCCGCTACATGTTCGCGCTGCGGCGATCGACGATCGACTTCGTGCTGCCCGCATTGATCCCCGACAGCGTCGACCTCTCGCTGACCACGGTGCCGCGCTACTGGGATCAGCAGCTGCGCGTCGATCACAAGGTGAGCTCGCGGTGGGCGCTGATGTTCTCGACGCTCGCCACCGACGACATCTTCGAGCTCTACGCGACGAAGAACGAGGACGCGAAGGACAAGCGGTTCTTCAACCGCACGCGCTTCGTGCGCACGACCGGCGGCGCGCGCTGGAACGAGGGACCGTGGAGCGCCAAGCTCGCGCTGTCGGGCCTGCTCCAGGAGTTCACGTTCGAGATCGGCCGGCTGCAGCACATCACCGCGAAGGTCGCGTCGATGACGCCGCGGGCCGAGGTCACGCGCACCGCGAGCAAGGCCGGCGGGCTGACCGATGTCGTGTGGCGCACCGGCGCCGAGGCCCAGATCGGGCGGACGTCGATCGATCTCGCGCTGCCGCTCGAGCCGCGCGAGGGCGAGCCGATGCCGGAGTTCGATCCCGAAGACACCAGCGTGCGCTTCGATGGCCGCGTGTGGACGCCCGACTTCGCGGCATGGTCCGCGGTGCAGGCGCACCTCGATCCACGGATCCGGGTGACCACCGGCGTGCGTGCCGAGGTGTTCGGACGCGGCCAGGAGCTCGCGGTGCAGCCGCGCGGCGAGCTGCAGATCAAGCTGACGAAGCCGTGGACGGCGCGGCTCGCGGCCGGTGCGTATCGCCGGCCGCCGCAGTACCAGTCGGAGGTGCTCGAGGAGCACCTGCAGTCGGAGCGCTCGACCCAGACGATCGCAGGGCTCCAGTACGAGCCCCGCGAGGGCGCGCGCGTGCAAGCGTCGGTCTACTACACCGATCGCACCGCGCTGATCACGCACGAGGCGGACGGCTCGCTCGGCAACAACGGGCGCGGGACCACGCGGGGCGCCGAGCTCCTCGCGACCTATCGCGGCGGGCCGTGGTTTGCGTGGCTCAGCTACTCGTACTCGCAGTCGCGGCGCGTCGATCACCCGGGCGACATGGAGCGGCTGTTCACCTACGACCAGCCACACAGCATGAACGCTGCGGTGAGCTGGAAGCACGGCAAGTGGCAGCTCGGCGGACGCTTTCAGCTCTACTCCGGGCTGCCGTACACGCCGCCGCTCGGCTCGGTGTTCGACAGTGACCGCAACATCTACGTGCCGATCTACGGCCAGCCCAACTCCGAGCGCGCGCCGATCCACCACCAGCTCGATCTCCGCGTCGATCGTTCGTGGCGCTGGGGTCCCGTCGTGATGACGGGCTTCCTCGACGTCCAGAACGTCTACGTGAACGACAGCATCGTCACGTACTTCTACAACTACGACTACTCGCAACGCGCCGCGTTCCGGTCGCTGCCGATCATCCCGTCGCTCGGCTTGCGAGGTGTGCTGTGAGAGCGGTCGTCCTCGCGGTCGTGATGGTCGGCATGTTTGGGGCCGTCGGCTGCACGGGCGATCTCGATCCGCCGTGGCAGCTCGCACATGCCCGCATCGTCGCCGTACGAGCGACCCCTCCGGCGATCGAGCCCGGCGCACGCGCCGAGGTCGATGCGCTGATCTCCGACGTCGAGGGCGTGACGAGCGAGCAGCCGCCCGAGCTCGCGACCGTGATCTCGCCGGCGAGCCTCGCGAGCGCGCTGTCGACCGAGGCCGGCCGGTGGATCGTGACCGCGCCCGACGAGCCCGCGCTCGCGGCCGCGCGGATCGAGCTCGGCCTTCCGCCCGACGTGCCCGTGCCGTTGCGGCTCGCCGTCGCGTACGGCGGCCAGACCCTCGCGGCGCTCAAGACGGTGTGGCTCGGGATGACCGCCGACAACCCCACGCTCTCCGAGATGACGATCGACGGCGCTCCGCTCGACGCGGTCTCCGAGATCGTCGTGCCCAAGCTCGTCGACGTGCGGTTCTCGATCGCAGCGTTCGAGGACGACGACATCAACTGGCTGACCTCGGTCGGTGACATGCACGACTACGATCTCCCGCAGTCGTATCTGCGCGTCGAGGCCGACGCCGATCCGCTCGTCGGGTCGTTCGCGGTGGTCCGCCGCGACATCGCAGGTGGCGTCGCGTGGCGCGTCTGGCCGATCCGCACCGAGTGACGTGATCGCGCCGAGCGGTTCGCAAGCCCGCTCGCCATCTCACGGTCCCGGCGCCAAAAATTTGCGACCGCGCTCGCCGTCGTCGGAAGATCGCCACGATGCGCAGGGGGATGTGGTTCGGGATCTGGCTCGCGATCGCGCTCGGCGCGTGCGACATCCCGCCCGAAGTCCAGGCCGAGCTGGCCTGCACCACGATCTGCAAGTGCTTCGGTGGACAAGGCTTGCCCTCGGAGACCGAGCAGTGCATCGCCCAGTGCGTCGACGAGAGCGGGCTCGGCACCGTGCCGCAAGACTGCTTCGAGTGCATCCAGGCGCACGCCAACGCATGCAGCACGCTGGTCGAGGACTGCGAGCTCGACTGCGGACGTCCGGAACCCGACCCAGACCCGATCATGGATGCAGGAGGACCTCGATGAACACCCGGACGATCACGCTGGCGACGACGCTCGCGACCTTGCTCGTGGCTGGCGCCGCCGCCGCGCAGCCAACCACGCCCGAGACCACGACGCCGGAACCGAATCCGGCGCCCGATCCGCCGCCGCCACCGCCGCCCCCGCCGCCGACTCCACCGCCGACGTTCGTCGAGACCAAGCAACCTCCGGCCCCGATGACGGAGCCCGTCGATGACCACCGCCCGACCGGGATGTCGGTTGGCATCGGCTTCGGCTACGAGCTGCCGACCTCGCTCGAGACGCCGAACACGACGAGCGTGCGCTTCCGACTGCCGACGGGCCTGACGTTCGAGCCACGGCTCGCCCTGACAAGCACGACCGAGACCGAAGACACCGGCGAGAAGGTGGAGATCAAGGAGACCCAGCTCGCGATCGGCGGGCTCGTGCGCTACCCGGTGGTCCTCCGCGGCCGCGTCGACCTCGAAGCCCTCGGCGAGGTCTTCGTGCGCAACGTGTCCACCGATCCGCCCGAGGACGACAACAAGCGCACGGTGACGACGTTCACGGCGAGCTATGGCCTCGGCGTCAGCGCGTGGGTGACGAGCCACTGGCAGGTCAGCATGTCGGCGCTGAACCCGATCGTCGAGAGCGTCAAGAACAGCCAGGAGATGGGGTTCATGACGAAGACGGTCACGACGAAGACCACCCTCGGCCTCGTGTTCGAGCCCTCGGTCATCTTCATGGTTCACCTCTATAATTGAACGAGCGCCGGACGCGAAGCGTCCGCCGGCGCGTAGCGACGGTGCGTGCGAAGCACGCGAGCGATCGTCGAGCCGGAGCGCAGCGGAGGCGAAGAGCTCAGCCCGCCGTGGCGGCCAGCGCGTGGCGGCGCAGCCGATCTGCGAGGAGCGGGAGCCGATCTTGTCCCCACGCCACGAAGTCGCCGACGCGGAACGACGGCACGCCCCAGAGGCCGATCACCGCGAGATCCGCGGCGTTCACGCTCGCCGCCTTGGCCGCCGCGGGAGCGCCGATCGCCGCGCGCGCCTCGTCCCACGGTAGCCCCGCACGCTCCACGATGTAGCGCAGGTCGACGTACTCGCCGACATCGCGCGCCTCGCTCCAGATCCCGCGCATCGCGGACTTCGCGAACGGCAGGCCGGCACCGCGGGCGTTGGCCCAGTGCATCACGGCGAGGCAGTTGTCGACGCCCTTACCCAGCGGATCGCAGAGCTCGCCGAACGAGATCCCGAGCCGATCGGCTTCGCGCTTGGCATCGCGCACGAGGTACATGCGCTTGACGCCCGGCACCGCGAGCCCGCGGGTCACCATCGGCGCGACCTGGCGGAGCACGAGCGGGATCTCGTAGGGCGCGAGCACCGACTCGATCTGCTCGAGCGCGAGATACGAGAATGGCGAGCGGAACGAGAACCACATGTCACAGACCAGCGGTTTCTCGGAGAGCCGCTCGGCGCCACGCTCGGCCTGCGGGCGGGTCGCGACGACGTGTGCGACGTCACGTCCGCAATCCTTCGCGAGCGCGGCCTCGAGGAACGCCAGGCGATCGATCGCGCCGTACCACTCGCCGCCGTAGTGGATCATCGCGCCCTGATAGTGACCGGCCTTGCGAAGCTCGCTGTAGGCGGTGTTGAGGATCGGCAGGATCTCGCCATGCGACTCGGAGCCCCACGTCCCGAGCAGCGTGATGATCGTCTTCTTGTCGTTGGCCCACAGCGCGGCGCCGAGCTCGAGGATCGCCTGCAGCTGCTCGGCGGGCGGCCGCTTCCTGATGAGCGCGGAGCCGACGTCGCGCACGGTGCCCGAGTCCGCCTCCTTCTTGCCGGGGAACTCGAGGTCCCAGTACGCAGCGAGCTGCTGGCAGTCACGGACGGCGTGCTTCGGCCGCATCGTCGGCGCCGGGTCGACGTCCGAGGCCGGCGGGGTGACCACGATGATCTCGATGTCGACCGGATATGCCTTGGCCAGGCGCTGGACGACCTGCGCCGCGAGGAAGCTCCACGGGTCCGAGACGTCGTAATAGAACGTCAGCTTGCTCGGCGTGCTGGTGATCTTCTGACGAACCTTGGCGACCGCCCGGCGCGCGGCGTCCCCGGTCGGTCCGAGCCACGTCGCGATTGCTTTCCCCCTGAGTCGCTTGGCGATGATCATACGGCGGGTCAATATACGCTGCCGTGGACGAATCCAAGCTCCGTGACGCCATCGAGCTACTCGAAGCGATCGGGGCGGACCTCCGTCAGCTCGCGGAGCTC
The DNA here is from genome assembly GCA_046590445.1 of Kofleriaceae bacterium. Classification (GTDB taxonomy): domain Bacteria; phylum Myxococcota_A; class Polyangia; order Haliangiales; family Haliangiaceae; genus JABFXX01. The sequence goes on along the minus strand of JBKJUF010000432.1, from coordinate 3,762 downwards.
GACGCGGAGACCCGACCCGGCGAACCCTCGAGCCGAGCGCTCTATAGTGGATACTTCTGTGCGAACGCCGGACTCGCCGTGAACCTCGCGAGCGCGAGCTGCTTGCCGAGCGGCCGCCAGTCGAAGCTGAACTGGGTGACGAGCGTGTCGAGCGACGTCATCGCGGCCTCGAAGTCGCCCGAGAGTGCTTCAGCGTAGAGCTGCGTGATCCAGGCGTCGGCGAGCGCCGGGTGCTCGCTCGTGGTCTTGCGCGCACGTTCGAGCATCTGCGCGGGCTCGGGCCGGTGCACCGCGGCGACGAGGTTCTCGAGATACGGATCGCGGCCGACGAGCGCCTCGATCTTGGTCACCGCCTGCTCGACGGCGAGTGAATTCCAGGCGCGAGACCCGTATTCGATGCGACGGCCGAGCTGATCGTCGTTCGCGGGCGGCTTCGCGTCGACCTCGGCGTCGAAGTGCTCGAGTAGCGTGAACCCCGCAGTCTCGACGCCTTCGAACGCCAGATAGAATGTGTCTGCAACACGGCCAAAATGATCGCCGCGGGGCGTGTCGGCGTTCCATTTCAGGCGCTCGACGATGGTCTCGGGCACCAGCGGCGCGCGCAGATCGACGACGTGCGCCGGTGTTTCCGCGACGAGCACGATGTAGCCGACGCGCTCGACGAGGTCGCGGTCGTTCGGCCGGATCTCGAAGCGAAGCGCCGCCTTCGTCGGATCGGCGACGAGCGCGAACCGCGTGCGCTTGTCGTCGGACTTGTGGCACGGCCCCGCGGCATTCCACTCCGCCACGGCGATCGCCGCGAACGCTCCGTCACCGCCGGCGCGCTCCGCGAGCACGGCCGGATCGACGAGCTTGGCGATCGCGGCGCGATCGCAGGTGCCGATCGCGGCGGCGAGATCCGTCGCGAGCTTGCGCGCCTCCTCGGGCGTGGTGGGCTTGCCGGTGGAGCCCTTGCAAGCGACCAGTGCGAGCAGGACCGCGTACTTCAATTGCATCCGAACGGAAGCGGACGCTCGTAGCCACGTCGCGATGGCTTTCCCCCTGAGTCGCTTGGCGATGATCATGCGGCGGGTCAATATACGCTGCCGTGGATGAAGCCAAGCTCCGTGACGCCATCGAGCTGCTCGAAGCGATCGGGGCGGACCTCCGCCAGCTCGCGGAGCTCGACGAGGAGACCCGGATCCGCCTCGTCTCGGCTGCCGGCGTGCTGTCGCGGCCGGATCGCTATACGCGCAAGGCCCTGGGCAAGGCGCTGATCCGCGCCCGCGTGAAGGCCAAGCGCGAGGCCGACCGCAGCATGCTCGACCAGACCGGGATCCGGGCGCTCCGCCGCGAGCCGGTGTTCCGGACACCGCTGCCGAAGCCCGCCGACATGCTGCTCGACGCGCCGATCCGCGACGACGAGGGCGACGCCGATGCGTGGGCCGAGGCCGAGGCGCGGCGCGCCGAGGGAGCGCGGGTCTCGGATTCGCGCCTCTGCTACGTCTGCAAGACGCACTTTCACCAGCTGCACCACTTCTACGATCAGATGTGCCCGCCGTGTGCGGAGCTCAACTGGCAGAAGCGCAGCGCGACCGCCGACCTCCGTGGCCGGATCACGCTCGTCACCGGAGCGCGCGTCAAGATCGGCTACCAGGCCGCGATCAAGCTGCTGCGTGCCGGCGCCGACGTGATCGTGCTGACCCGGTTCCCGCGCGACGGTGCCCGGCGGTTCGCGAGCGAGCCCGACGCCACCGAGTGGACACATCGCCTGCACGTCTACGGCGTCGATCTGCGGCACACCCCGAGCGTCGAGGTGCTGTGCCAGCACCTGGTGCACACGCTGCCGCGGCTCGACGCGATCATCAACAACGCGTGCCAGACCGTGCGCCGCCCCGCGGGCTGGTACGACCACGTCGTCAAGACCGAGCTCGAGCCGGTGACCGGGCTCGAACGCGCGTTCCTCGATCGCAACCGCGCGCTCCGCGGCGAGCTCGGCAGCGGCGACGCCGACCCGGATGCCGGGACGCTCGCGCGCGATGCCGGCGCCCAGATCCAGGCGACCGGGCTGTGGCGCTCGGCGGTGCTCTCGCAGGTGCCGCTGCTCGCCGAGGATCTCGAGCGTGGCGGTCACCTGTATCCGGAAGGCCGCGTCGATCAGGATCTCCAGCAAGTCGACCTCCGCGACTTCAACAGCTGGCGGATGACACTCGCGGAGGTGCCGACCGCGGAGCTGCTCGAGGTCCACCTCGTCAACGCCGTCGCGCCGTTCGTGCTCAACGCGCGGCTGCGGCCGCTGCTCGCCGCGGTGCCGACCCGCGATGCCCACGTCGTCAACGTGTCCGCGATGGAGGGCCAGTTCTACCGGCGCTGGAAGACCGACAAGCATCCGCACACGAACATGGCGAAGGCCGCGCTCAACATGATGACGCGGACCAGCGCGATCGATTACGTGCGCGACGGCATCCACATGAACAGCGTCGATACGGGCTGGGTCACCGACGAGGATCCCGCGCACCACGCGGCGCGCAAGATCGAGGTCCACAACTTTCACCCGCCACTCGATATCGTCGACGGCGCCGCGCGGATCGTCGACCCGCTGTTCGACGGGATCACCACGGGCACGCACCAGTGGGGCCTGTTCCTCAAGGACTACAAGCCCGCCCCCTGGTAAGCGTGATGTGATCGCCCGCTGGTGACCGCCACCGGGTCGCGGCTTTGGTTTTGCCGAAGGCGGCTTCGGCGGAGGCTGCAGCGTCGCATCGCGCTACAACTTCTTCTCGAAACGGAACTCGACGAAGCCGAGCTTCACGATATCGCCGTCGGCAAGGACCTTGCGGCCGCCTGTGAGCTGGACCCCGTTGACCGCGCAGCCATTCGTCGAGCCCATGTCCATCAACGCGAACTCGCCATCGACGTAAAGCACGCGTGCGTGTCGGCGACTGAGCGACGAGTGCTGCATCGGGATCTCGTTGTCCTGGCTGCGGCCAATCGTCGTGTCGGCGTACAGCGGCCAGCGCGTGTTCTGGACCTCGTGGCTCAACCCGACGAGAGCGCCGGGCGCCTTCTGCGCCTGCTTGCGCTTGCGATCGTGCTGACCGGCGGTCGCGGTCGGCGTGTACGAAGCGGCGGCCTTGTATTGATGGGCGCGCTCCGCATGGGAAGCATTGCGCTCGTAGTTCGCGACCTCGTCGTCGAGCTGCTCTCGAAGCTCGGCCAGCGGCGTACCGTCGTCCCGCACGAAGCCTACGCTCGCTTCGATCGCCTGGATCATCTGGCGCAACAGCGAGGCTGCGGCGGGCGTCGCGCCTCGATCGGCGTGGGCTCGCGCTTCGGCGCGTGCGGCATCGGCTCGCACGGTGAGGATGTCGCGCTGGGCGTCGCGATCGATCGCGTGCGGACCTCCGTGAATGTCGACGACGAGCTTGGCCGGCACCTTGGACGAGGTGCCGTCAGGGGCATGACCTTCGACCGTCAGCTCGGCGAGCTGCCCGCGCGATCTTGCTGCGATCGAGAGCTCGAGTGCGAACAGGCGAAATTCGTCGATGAAGACATCGCCGATCGCGGTCGCCGGCTCGGGCCGCTACGCGTACATCCCCGCTCCGGTCGTCGCACGCGTCGATCTCGCACGGGCCGCGCTCGCGCACGGCGGCATCGTCGCCGAACGGCTGGAGCTCGAGCTGCGACTCGCCGACGGAGTCGAATTGCTTCGCGTGCTACCGGCGACGCAACTACGCCACGGTGGCCACGGCGTGAAGCCCGCGATCGCGGTTGCTTTCATCG
>JBKJUF010000192.1:0-10317 GCA_046590445.1 Kofleriaceae bacterium | reverse complement strand
CGCCGACCCCGGGCTCGAGCTCGTCCTCACCGCCAGCGATCAGGCCGCGGTCGCGAGCGACGCGCTCTGCACCGCCACGCCGCCGCCCCGCGGCCTGCCGAAGCTCGCCGTGATCGGCGCGGTTGCCGCACTTGGCTGCGTGCTTGCGGCGCTGACGATGGTGCTCCGGCGCCGCCGCCGAGCTCAGAGCTTGCGTCCGTAGGCGCCGACCACCGCGATGTCGCGGAGATCTCGTAGCGCGTCGGCTTGTCGTGGATCCGGCGCTTGCCGCGGCGCGTGAACTTGAAGTGCTTCACGGCGTTCGTGACGTAGACGTCCTTGCGCTCGATGTCTGCGAGCTCGAGCGCCTCGTCGAGCAGGCGGCCTGCGGCCCGACAAACGGCCTGCCTGCGAGGTCCTCGGAGTCGCCAGGCTGCTCGCCGATCAGCATCACGCGCGCGCTGGCGCGCCCCTCACCGAACACCGGCTGGGTCGCGAGCTGGTAGAGCGGGCAGCCGCGGCACGTCGCGACAGCAGCGCGCAGGGCCGGCAGCGACTGGTTCGCGGGGAGGAAGCGCTCTGCCCCGGGTCCGGGAATGAATCGGGGACCCTCCATCTCGGGCCCGGGTATCTCCGCGGGCGGCGGGCGTGGGCGGCGGACGGCCATGCCGGGGCGTGGTGCGAACGCTATGCCCGCGGACCTCGGAGATGGCACGCGTGATGCTGCGTTGTCCGCCAGGAGATCCGCCATGAAGACGCTCATCACTTCGCTGCTCGTCGTCGGGCTGGGCTCGCCTGCCATTGCCGGTCCCGACTTCGCCACCCCGTCGCCGCGCGGCCGCGAGCTCGCCGCGAGCCATGGAACTTCGGAGATCGGCCCGCTCGACGATGTCGTGTTCGATCACGACTCCGCCCAGCTGATGTCGAGCGCGGTGGACCAGATCAAGTCCGCGGCGCGCTGGCTGCTCGCCCATCGCGATCACCGGGTGGTGCTGGAGGGCTACGCGGACAGCACCGGCTTCGTGCTCTACAACGAGGACCTCGCGACCCGCCGCGCCGAGACCGTCCGCCAGCTGCTGCTGCGCCACGGCGTGCCGAGCGATCGCATCGTCCTCGTGATCTACGGCGAGATCGGCGCGCGCCGCGGTCCGCACCCACTCGATCGCCGGGTCGTGTTGTACGCGTCGAAGCTGCCGATCAAGCAGATCGTCGCCGCGTCACTCGATCGCAAGGAGGCGCGCGCCGCGGTGTGGACGCAGAACAACACGCTGTTCACCGAGCATCGCGAGCGGCGCAACCAGGGGCGCACGCAGATCAGCTCGCGCTGAGGAACGCGTCGATCGCCGCGACGAACCGCGGTGCCGCGTCGACGTGTGCGAAGTGCGACGCCTCGGCGATTTGCACCATCGTCGCCGCCGGGACCAGCGCGTGCAGCCGGGCGCCGACCGCAGGTGGCACCATCGGATCGCGCTCGGCGTAGACCAGCAGCAGCGGGATCGGGAACGCCGACGCCCGGAGTTGGCCCACGAACCGGGTCATCTCGCGCACGTCGAGCGCGTCACGGAGGTGGCGATAGAACGCCCGGCGGCCGGCGATCGTCGCGAGCGGTGTCGCGTACTCGCGGTGCTCCTCGCGCGACTTCAAGGACTCGTCGAAGTAATGCACGTTCTTGTGGACCCAGCGCTCGGGGTTGCGGCGGACCAGGCGGTCGATCAACCAGCGCGCCGGGAGCACGCGGAGCGCCCACCGCAGCGCGAACATCCGTGCGGTCGGCACGCCGGGCGAGTGCAAGTTGACGAGCCGGCCGATCGCGCCCGGATCGAGGAGCGCCGCGCGCATGCCGAGATAGCCGCCCAGCGAGTTGCCGATCACCTTTGCGCCGCGAATCCCGAGGACCTCGATCATCGCGAGGATCGACCCCGCGAGCACGTCGGGACCGAGGTAGACGTCGGGGTGGTCCGAGTGTCCGGCGCCGGGGAGATCGGGGATCACCAGCCGATAGCGGTCGCCGAGCAGGTCGAGCAGGTAGCGGAACGAGTAGCCCGCGGTCATCAGCCCGTGCACGAGGAGCAGCGGCGGCCCGGCGCCAAACTCGCGAACGGCGATCCGGGTCTCGCCGAGCCCGTCGCAGCTGATCGTGATGTCACGGCGCGTGGCCTCGGCCCAGCGATGGGGCACCGCGGGGAGCTCCGGGACATCTTCGAAGCGCAGCTGGCGAAACGGGACCGAGGGCATGGATTGGCGTTATGATGCGACGGATCCGCGAGCCATGAAGAAGTTTCCCGACTTCGTCGCACCGACCAAGGTGGCGTACCTGCCCGACCGCGGGCCGACGCTCCACCTGCGTCGCTGCAGCCTGCAGTCCGTCGATGACCCGACGCAGGAGTGGTCGTTCGACAAGGAGGAGATCCGGATCGGCTCGATGGAGGACAACGACGTCGTCCTCGGCGACGACACGGTCTCTCGCTACCACTGCCGGATCGTCCAGGACGACACCAGCTACGTGCTGATCGACCAGCGCTCGACGAACGGCACCTTCATCAACAAGGTCCGGGTCCGCGAGGCGTTCATCAAGCCGGGCTCGACGGTCTCGGTCGGCCAGAGCCAGCTGCGGTTCAACGCGCGCGAGGAAGAGGTCCAGATCGTCCCGTCGCGCAACGACCGGTGCGCGGGCCTGATCGGCGGCAACGCCCGGATGCGCGAGATCTACTCGATCATCGAGAAGATCGCGCCGACCGCGACGACGGTCGTGATCGACGGCGAGACCGGCACCGGCAAGGAGGTCGTCGCGCAGGCGATCCACTCGCTGTCGCCACGCGTGCGCAACGAGCTCGTCGTGTTCGACTGCGGCGCGGTCCCACCGAACCTGATCGAGAGCGAGCTGTTCGGCCACGAGAAGGGCAGCTTCACCGGCGCGATGATGACGCGCCAGGGTCTGTTCGAGCAGGCCGACGGCGGCACGCTGTTCCTCGACGAGCTCGGCGAGCTGCCGATCGATCTGCAGCCGAAGCTGCTGCGCGTCCTCGAGCAGCGCGAGGTCCGGCGCGTGGGATCGACGAAGGCCTCCAAGGTCGACGTCCGGATCATCGCTGCCACGAACCGCAACCTCGAGGACGAGGTCAAGGCGGGCCGGTTCCGCCAGGATCTGTTCTACCGGCTCAGCGTCGTGCGCCTGCACTTGCCGTCACTGCGCGAGCGGAGCGACGACATCCCGCTCCTCGTGCAGCACTTCCTCGATCACGGCCAGTACAACCGGGTGAACAACGTCCCGAAGATCCGCGGGCTCACCCGCGAGGCGATGGCCGTGCTGCAGACCTACCCGTGGCCAGGCAACGTGCGCGAGCTCGTCAACGTGATCGAGCGCGCGGTGTCGTTCTCCGACGGACCGACCCTCGAGCTCTCCGACCTGCCCGACTACGTCCGGACCGCCCGCCCGCCGACGTCAACGACCACCGGCGGTCGTGCCGCGACGGCCACAGGCCAGACCGGCGCCGTCCGCAAGGTCGCGTCGCGAACCACCGGCGGCAACCCCGTCGTCTCGATGGATCCCAACGCCCCGGCGCCGACGCCTCCCGAGGAGCTGCTCGCCGAGGGCGTGACGTTCAAGGATGCGAAGGAGCGCTGGGTCGCTTCGTTCGAGCGCGACTATATTTTGCAATTGCTGCGGCGCAACAACGGCAACATCTCGCACGCCGCGCGCGCCGCCGACATCGATCGCAAGTACTTCCGCAAGCTGATGAAGAAGTACGACATCGAAGCGGCCGGGATCGACGAAGTCGACGACGAGTGACCGTCGAGCCGGAGCTGATAGAGCCCCACGATCCCGAGGCGGTCGACGAGGTCGATGCAATCGCGCCCGACGAGGTCGATGCAATCGGTCCGCTCGACCTGCCGCCCGGCGCGGACCCCTCGATCGACTGGGGCGTCAACGCGCACCTCCACCCCGACGGCTCGCCGCGGATCGTCGAGCGCCACCTCGTGGTGCCCGCCGAGCTCGCGGGCCTGCGGCTCGATCACTTCGTGAAGACCCAGATCGCGCGGCTGTCGCGCACGAAGATCCAGCACGTGATCGAGACGCAATTGACCCGGATCACGCCCGGCGGTGGCCTCAAGGCGTCGACGACGGTCGCGGCCGGCGACCACTTCGTGATCCGGCGCCCGGCGCGTCCGGAGCCGCCGTGCCCGCGCACGTTCACCGTGGTCGCCGCCGATCCGCGGTTCTACGTGATCGACAAGCCGGCACTGCTGCCGGTGCACGCGTCGGCGAAGTTCTACTTCAACACGCTGACGCGCGTGATGGCCGAGCGGTTCCCCGACGAACCTGGGCTCCAGATCTGTCATCGGCTCGATCGCGAGACCTCGGGCTGCCTCGTCGTCGCGCGCGATCGCGAGGCCGCGATCTCGATCAAGGGCGCGTTCGCCACCAAGGACAAGGTCAAGAAGGAGTACCTCGCCGTCGTCACCGGCCAGCCGGCGTGGCCGGAGGTGCGCGCGGACGGCGACGGCGCGTTCGCGCTGCTCGACACGCCGCTCCGGCTCTCGCAGCCCGGCGATCCGACCCGGCTGCCGCACGTCCGCATGCTGCCGGGCCCCGGGGGGCTGACCTCGCTGACCCGCGTCCGCGTCGAGCGCCGGACCGCGACCCGCGCGCTCGTGCGCTGCCTGTTGCTGACCGGGCGCCAACACCAGATCCGCGCGCACCTCGCTCACGCCGGATATCCGATCGTCGGCGACAAGCTCTACGCGCACGGCGACGACGCGTTCATCCGGTTCTGCGATGAGGGCCTTGTCCCCGAGCTCGCCACGCTGTTCGTGCTGCCGCGCCACGCGCTGCACGCCGCGCGCGTCACGTTCCCGCATCCCGAAGGTGGCCGGCCGATCACCGCCGAAGCGCCGCTCCCCCCGGACCTCGCGGCCCTGCTCTGAGCCCGGACGCTATCGATGCGGCTTGCCGCGGGCGGTGGGCGTGCCACGCGAGAAGTGCATCGGGATCGAGCGAACCGGGCGCCGCCCTTCGATCATACCGCGGATGGTGGTGCCGCGAGCGTGACGCATCAGCGCTTGCTCGCGACGAGCCATGGCGTGTCGCCGATGATCGCGACGATGTAGGCTGCGCGGGCGGTGACCGGCGCGGCGAGCGTGAAGGTGTCGCCGGTGCGGGTCGCTACGAGCTCGTGCCGCGTGGCGCGGTCGCCGGTGTAGGCGACGAGCCGGACGACCGTGGTGTCGACGTGCTGTGCGCGGAGCTCGACGGTCGTGCCATCCCAGCGGCCGAGCACGGTGCGAAACGTGCCGTTTGGGGCGAGCTCGCCGGTGATCGCGATCGACTGCATCGCGAACCGGGCCGGTGCGGGATACGCCGGCGCCTCGAACAGCGTCACGTGGTGGCGGACTCCCGTGATCCCGAACCACGGGTAGCGCTGCTGCGAGATCGCGAGGATCGACGCGAGGCGCGCCTTGATCTTGTCGGGGTTGCGCACCAGGTGGAGGTTGCGATTGGTGTGATCGAACCACGCCTGGGCATACGGCTCGATCGGCTTCGCGCTGGTCACCGAGAAGTGATCGCCGACCACGGTGTACGGCAGGTGCGCGTCATACGGCCGTGCGGCGCGGATCGTCGCGAACATCGGGAAGCTCGAGAACGGATAGCTATTGAGCCGGCGATCGAGCGTCGGGATGAACGCGGTGAGGATGTCGAGCACGACGAAGCCGGCGATGAAGACCTGGCGTCCGCGCGGCACGCGCGGCGCGACGACGATCACTGCCGGCGTCGGTGATCGGCCGACGAGTCGGGCGACCCGCGCGATCGCGCGATCCCAGTCGATGAACACCGCGACGAGCGGCAGCCAGTGGAGGTTCCACAGATTCACGACGAGCCCGAGCGCGATGACCTCGGTCACGAAGAACATGCCGGCGACCGCGCGGACGAGGGGGCGCCGCGCGAAGATCACCGCGAACAGCGGCGCGAGCTGGCTGACGAGGTTCAGCACGGCGGCGGTGCGGTAGCGCCAGACGTCGTCGATGATCCACTGCACGAGGTCGGGCCGCGGCAGCCCCGCGAGATCGAAGCGCACGAGCAGGTGGTGCCGCAGGTTGTCGGAGAACGCCCAGCGCAGCGTGAAGTGTCCGTGCAGGAGCTTGTGAAACACCGCGCCGACAAACATCAGCGCGACCGCGAGCTGCACGAGCCGCAGCGTCCACTGGTAGGCACCCGCGAGATCGAGCTGGCGCCGGCCGCGCAGCCTGCGGATCAACGCATCGACGCTCAGCGCATCACCGGTGCGGCCACCGAGCAGCGCGAGCTGTGCGAGGAACACGACGTTGTACTGATGCGACCACGACGCGCTGCCCGAGAACGACAGCGCCGCGAGCGTGACGGCCGCAGCGAAGCTGACCGCGGTGGCGACGCGCGACGCGAGCCCGACCACCATCGCGAGCGTGCCGGCCCACGCGAGGATCCACAGCACGTCGACGACGACGGCCGGCGGCGGCGACGATCCGAACAGCATCCAGATGCCGACCGGGCGGTAGATGCCGGCCGGGGCGACCAGCTGGGGATGGGTCGCGAGCCGGGCCAGCGACATCAGCACCGAGGCGGCGACCGCGATCCGGACGATCGCGAGCCCGTAGCGGCCGCCGTCCGCAAACCAGTAGCGCTGCCATCGCCCCACGTCCTCGCGTTATAGCGTGACTGAGGCGCGGTCGATCGATTTCCCATCGGCGCGCAGCGCCGATGGGAAACACCGCACGCCGAAGGAATCCCTGTAGCGGGCCGGCGGCCGCAACGCGCGGCTGCGCCGGCCACCGCCAGCCACCCGTGCTAGAGGTTGTCGGTGTCGAAGGATCGCGCGGCGCCGTTCTCGCGCAAGCATCGCAAGTACTGGATGACGATCACCGGCGGGATGATCCTGATCGGGGCGATCAACCTCGGCATCGGGTTCTGCTCCTACGACCCGCCGACCGGCGATCCCGAGCCCATCGAGCTCGTGATCCCGCGCTCGCAGTATGCGCGCGACGGTGGCGTGGCACCCGACACGATCCCCGACGCCGCCGAGCCCCCGGACGCCGCCGCGACGACGCCGGGCGACGCTACTCCGGCCAGGTGAGATCGAACGGCAGCCGGGTCTGCGCCGCGCTCGGATCGATCAGCACCGAGGCCGGGATGCCGCGCACGAGCTCGCGCACGACCGGCAGATCCGCGACCGAGACCGGCGGGTCCGCCGACAGCCCGAACAGCTTGCCGATCGTGCCGAAGAAGCTGCTCGGCAGGTCCGGTAGCTCGTGGAGCTGGATGCGGGTGTCGAGCGCGAGGCCCATCCGCAGCTTCGCCTCGTCGATCGCCTCGCCAAGCCCGCCGAACCGGTCGACGAGCTTGACCTGCTTGGCCATCTCGCCGCTCCACACGTGGCCGCGACCGACCGCGTCGACCTCGTCCTTCTTCATGCCGCGGCCCTCGGCGACCGTGTCGACGAACCGTCCATACATGTAGCGGAGCTGGGTCATCAGCACGCCGCGCTCCTCGACGGTGTACGGCCGGTAGAAGCTCTCGACGTCGGCGCGCTTGCCGCGCTTGTAGGTATCGGTCGTGATCCCGAGCTTCGCGAGCAGGCCGGAGACATCGAACTTGCCGTAGAAGATGCCGATCGATCCGGTGACCGACATCGGCTTGGCGAAGATCACGTCGCAGCCGGCCGCGATGAAGTAGCCGCCCGACGCCGCGACGTCGGACATCGAGCACAGGATCGGCTTCACGCCACGCGTCGCGAAGACCTCGCGCGAGACCAGCTCGGAGGCGAGCGCGCTGCCGCCCGGCGAATCGATGCGGATGATGATCGCGCCGATCGCCGGGTTCGCGCGCGCCGACGCGAGCGCACGGACGAGGGTCTCGCCGCCGGCGAGTGACTGCCCGAAGATCGGGATCGACTTCGAGGCACCGTCGGTGATGTCGCCGTCGACGTAGATGATCGCGATGCCGGGGCGCCGCCAGCGGTCCGGGCGCTCCGGCGGCGGGCTGCCGACCCCGAGCGAGCGGCCCAGATCGGCGAGCACGAGCTGGCTGACCTTGTCGGGCGCGGCGACCGCATCGACGAGCTTCCCGGGAAGGCTGGATGATTTCGCCAGGTCACCAGCGTTGTAGGGACCACCATCGACGATCGCGCGTAGCTCCTCGTGTGACAGCTTTCGCGAGCTCGCGACCTGTGCGATCCACTGGTTCCACATGCTGTCGAACAGCTCGTTGTTCATCTTCGCCGCCGTCGTCGTCGGGCCGGTCTCGGTGAACTGCTCGGGCGCGCTCTTGTACTCGGCGATCTTCTCGAACTGCGGCGCGACGCCGAGCTGATCGAAGGCGCCGCGGAAGAAGATCGTCGTGCCCGCCATGCCGACGAGGCGGACGCCGCCCGCGGGGTCGACGTAGATCTTGTTCGCCGCCGACGCGACGAAGTAATCGCGGCCGGTCCCCGAGACCATGTACGCGTAGACCTTCTTGTTCGCCGCCTTGACCCGCAGGATCTCGTCGCGCAGCTCCTGCAGGGTCGCCCAGCCACCGCTGACCCCATCGAACGTGATCACGAGCGCCTTGGCCGTCGAGTCGCGCGCGATCGAGCGCAGCCTCGCGACAAGTCCCGTGAGCTCGCGGAGGTCGATGTCGCCCGAGAGCTCGAGCCGCTCGATGTGATCGGTGCGCCCCATGATCGACGGCGGGCCGAATGACGACGAGCGCAGCACGAGCTGGCCCCCAAGCGCGTGGTTCGCGCCGGTGTCGTCGCGCAGCCCGGTCGCGAGCGTGGTCACGCCGAGACTGCCGAACGAGACCTCGAAGCCGATCGTCGCGCGGGTGTCGCGGCCGTCGTCCTGAACGCGGCCGGTGCCGGTATCGATGAATGCGTGGACCGATCGCGACTCGAGCGCCCCCACGAACGTCAAGCCGCGCGCGATCCGCGCGGACATCCGGAACCAGCCATCGGCGTCGAGCCGGGTCTCGCCGAGCCGGCCGCCGAGGGCCAGCTCGAGCACGTCGCGACCGAGCGGACGTACCAGCGTCTCGGCCTCGTAGCGTCGCTGCACGGGCGCCCCACCGATCGAGTGCGACGCGAGATCGCGCACGGTCGCGCCGAATGCGACGCGGCGGCCCCACCGCGTCGAGAGTCCGAGGTCGAACGTGTCGACACCGTCGAGCACGCCGCTGGCGCGGAAGTGGTGCCACGACACCCCGACCCCCGCAGCATCGCCGAGCGCGGCGCCGAGGCCGAGCGTGAACCGGAACGGCTCGCCCGGATCGGGCTCGAGGTGCGCGCGCGATGGCCGCAGCCACTCCAGCCCGAGCCCGAGGCCGAACCGCGGCAAGAGGCCGCCGCCGCCAGACAGCGCGAGGAACGCACCGAAGCCCTGCCCCGCGCTCGTCGCGACATCCGGATCCTCGATGTTGAGAGCCAGCGCGAGCTCGGTCCCGCGCACGAGCGGCAGGCCACCTGGGTTCGTGGCGACGACGCGGCCATCGAACTCGCCGGCGAGCGCCGCCGTCGGTAACGCCATGCCGTCGGTGGGCTCCTCGGCGTAGCTGCGATCGTCCGCATGCCCGGTGTCGGCGAACATCCCGGCTAACATCCCGAGACCGAGTGCCCCGACCGCGGCGATTCGCATCGGCGCGACGGTAGCAGATGGCACGCATCTGGATCATCGATCTGGGTTCGGGCTGGGTTTCGGGCTGGGGTTTCGGGCGATACTCGGGGTGCGTGCCGACCTCTCCGACCCTGCTCGAGCGTCATCCGTTGCTGGTGCACCTCGCACCGGAGCAACTCTCGAACCTCGCGCGGAGTGGCGAGATCGAGAGCTACAACCCGGGCGAACCGATCGTCGTCGAGGGCAGCCTCGGCGACGCGCTGTTCCTGATCCTGTCGGGCCAGGTCGCAGTCCATCGTGGCGCGCAGACGTTCGCGACGCTGCAGGGCGGCGAGTTCTTCGGCGAGATGTCGCTCGTCGAGCCCGCACCGCGGTCGGCGAGCGTGTCGGCGATGTCCGCGACGTTTCTATTCCGGCTGCCACACGACGCGCTTCGCGATCTGATCACCAACGACGCGAACGCCGCATCGGTCCTGCTCGTCCAGGTCGTGAAGACACTGTCGGAGCGACTGCGGCGCGCCAACCAGATGCTGTCGTCGGTCGACATGCTCGCCGACTGGCTCGCCGGCTCGATGGTCTGAGCGTCCCTCCCGAGCTAACTAGTTCGGATCCCAGATCGAGGTTTTCCGTCGACGAATCGGCCGCGGCGCCGTGATTTCGCGGGCCTCGGCCCCGCGCGGCGATGGCGCGCCCACGTGGGCTCGCCGAAACAGCGCT
>JBKJUF010000063.1:0-9086 GCA_046590445.1 Kofleriaceae bacterium | reverse complement strand
CGTTTCAGGTGACGCTGCCGGCCGTCGAGGCGGCCGTCGAGCCGCTGGTCGGCCGGGTCGCCAGCACGGCACGTGGCTGCGAGACCATCGTGCTTGCCGAGGACGACCGTTACGTCCGGGCGGCTGCCGCACGGGCGCTGCGGGCGCGCGGCTACACCGTGCTCGAGGCGAGCGAGGGTCGCGAGGCGCTGCGGCTCCTGCGAGATCACCGCAGCGACGTTCGCATCCTGGTCACCGACATCGTGATGCCCGGGATGAATGGCCGCGAGCTGGCCGAGCTCGCGCTCGAGCGGATGCCGGACCTCCGCGTGCTGTTCATGAGCGGCTACACCGACGACACCAGCCTGCGGCAGCGCGTCGCCCACGCCGAGGTCCACTTCATCGAGAAGCCATTCCGCATCGAGGCGTTCGCCGCGAAGGTCCGGCAAGTCCTCGACGAGGCCGAGGTCGGCGTCGGTCCGGAAGTCGAGGCCGAGTGGCGAAGCTCGAGCTCGCAGCTGACAGCTCCGGTGACCATGCCGGTGACGGACGACACGAACGCCGCCACCATCGATGCCGTGCCAGACCCCGGTAACTGCATCGCCTCGAAGGCCGTCGTGCTGGGCCTGGTCTGCTAACCGCGGCACCCGCAAATCGGCGGTTGCGACGCCAGGGTCCGGCCAGTTACGGTCTGCGGCCGTGCCCCACCCAGATTCCGATCTCCGCACCGATGCCGCCTGGCTCGACGCCCACTGGATGCCTTTCACCGCGAACCGCGAGTTCAAGGCGCATCCGCGAATCTTCGTCGCCGCCCAGGGCGCCTACTACACGGACGCCGCCGGCAAGCAGGTCTTCGACGGCCTCTCCGGCCTGTGGTGTTGCGGGCTCGGCCACGGCCGCCGCGAGATCGTCGAGGCCGTGAGCCGCCAGGTCGCCGCGCTCGACTACGCCCCCGCGTTCCAGTACGGCCACCCGCAGTCGTTCGCGCTCGCGAACAAGATCAAGGAGCTCACGCCGGCCGGGCTCGACTACGTGTTCTTCACCGGCTCGGGCTCGGAGTCCGCGGATACCTCGCTGAAGATGGCGCGCGCGTACTGGCGCGCGAAGGGCCAGGGCACCAAGACCCGCTTGATCGGCCGCGAGAAGGGCTATCACGGCGTCAACTACGGCGGCATCTCGGTCGGTGGCATTGGCGGCAACCGCAAGACGTTCGGCCAGGGCATCGAGGCGGATCACCTGCCCCACACGCTGCTCGCACAGAACGCGTTCTCGCGCGGCATGCCACCCCACGGAGCCGAGCTCGCCGACAAGCTCCTCGACCTGATCGCGCTGCACGACGCGAGCAATATCGCGGCAGTGATCGTCGAACCGTTCGCGGGGTCAGCCGGCGTGATCATCCCGCCTGCGGGTTACCTGCAGCGCCTCCGCGAGATCTGCACGAAGCACGACATCCTGCTGATCTTCGACGAGGTCATCACCGGCTTCGGCCGCGCGGGCGCGTACACCGGCGCCGCGGCGTTCGGCGTCACGCCCGACATCATGAACCTCGCGAAGCAGGTGACGAACGGCGTGCAGCCGCTCGGCGCGGTCGTCGCGAAGAAGGCGATCTACGACACGCTGATGTCGGTCGGTGGCCCGGAGTACCTCCTCGAGTTTCCACATGGCTACACGTACTCGGCGCATCCGGTCGCGTGCGCGGCCGGCGTCGCGGCGCTCGATCTGCTCGTCCAGGAACGCGCCGTCGAGCGAGTCGCCGAGCTCGCGCCGTACTTCGAGAACGCGGTGCACGGGCTCAAGGGCCGCAAGCACGTACTCGACATCCGCAACTACGGCCTTGCCGCCGGCCTCACGCTCGAGTGGATCCCCGGCGAGCCCGCGAAGCGTCCGTTCGAGGTCGCGATGAAGTGCCTCGAGAAGGGCCTCTACGTCCGCTACAGCGGCGACACGATCCAGCTCGCGCCACCGTTCATCTCGGAGAAGCCCGAGATCGATCGCCTGGTCTCGATCCTCGCCGACGCCCTCGACGCGACCGCGTAGCAACGACGTGATGCGCAGCGCCTGACCGCAGGCGTGGCGACGCCCGGTCCACACCGGGCGATCCCCGGGGCGGGAGTGAATCTCGCCCCTCCAACCTGGGCCCGGGTCGAGAACGTACCCCGCTCAGGCGGGTTCGAAGCGGACCGACGCCTCGCGCGCCGCCAGGTCGAGCACGAGCCGGCCGGTCACCTCGGCGCCGCGCTCGGTCACGAACGTCGCCTTGCAGGTCTTGCCGGTCGCGATCAGATCGCGAAGCTGGCTGGTCGTCAGCTTGCGACCGGCGATCTCGAACCACACGACAAACCGGCAGCCGACGCGCCAGCGATCACAGCCCCAGCCCCGGTTGCCGGCGATCAGCGTGCCCGTCTTGCACCGCGGACAGCCAAGCTTGCTGGCCGAGGCCATCGTTGTCGACCGCGCGGGCTTCGGCGACCTTGTCGGCTTCGCTGGCTTCGGCGCCTCCCGCGGCTTCGGTGGCTTCGGTGGCTTCGCCAGCTTCGGTGGCTTCGCCAGCTTCGCCAGCTTCGCCAGCTTCGCCAGCTTCGCGGTGACCGGGCCGGTGGCGCGCTTCGGCGCGGGCGCACCCGCATCGGGGGGGCGGTGGGTCTTCGACGAGCCTGCATCGCGCGACAGTCCCGATCGTCCCCGAGCCTCAGCACGACCGCGATCGCGGTCCGCACGTGGTCCCTGCGCAGGCTGGGCGCTGCCCGCCGGCAACGCAGCCGGCGGCCCGGCGCGGCGGATCGCGGCGACGGTGTCGGCGACATAGCGCGCGATGTCGGTCATGAACGTGGCGCGTGACTCCTCGCCGCGCGCGATCGCCGCGAGCCGCGCCTCCCACGTACCGGTGAGCTCCGGCGACGCCAGGCTCGCGACCGGTAGCGCCTCGATCAGGCCGATGCCGAGCGCGGTCGGAACGAGAGCCTGCTTGTCACGCGCGACGTAGGTCCGGCGGATCAATGTCTCGATCGTCGCGGCCCGGGTCGCCGGCGTGCCGAGGCCGCGATCCTTCATCGCGAGCCGCAGGGCTTCGTCATCGATCGACTTTCCCGCGGACTCCATCGCGCCGAGCAGCGTCGCCTCGGTGTAGCGCGGCGGTGGCGTCGTCTGCTTCGCGAGCGGCACGAACGCGCCGTCGAGCGGCTGCCCCTCGACGAGCCGCGGCAACAGGCCCGCCGGCTCGCCGTCGCCATCTCGCCGGTCGTCACGACCTGCCCCACTGGTCACGGCGAAGCCCTCGCCGCCCCCGATCCCGGCGACCTCCTGCCAGCCCGCGATCAGGCGGACGCGCCCGCGCGCGAGGTACCGATCGGGCGCCGGCGGCAAGGCTTCGAGGATCGGCGGCTCGTTCGGCCGCTCGTTCGGCGGCTCGTTCGGCCGCTCGTTCGGCCGCTCGTTCGGCCGCTCGTTGTCGCTTGGTCCGGTGGTCGTGCGTGACGCGATCGGCGTCGCCGGCAGGGTCGCCGCCGCCGGTGCGCCAACGCGGATCCACACCTCGGTGATCGCGAGCTCGGCGTCCGGATAGAACACGCCGAGAAACCGGCGCGCGACGAGATCGAACAGCCGGCGCTCGTCGCGATCGAGCGCGTCGAGCCGCACCGGCTTGCCGGTCGGGATGATCGCGTGGTGATCGGTGACCTTGCTGTCGTCGATCACGCGGCGGCCCGGGCCCGAGATGGAGGGGCCGGGATTCACTCCCGGACCCGGGGTCGGCGGCTCGGCGAGCAGCGCGGTCGCGAACGGCGCGTAGTCGGGTACCTGCGCGAGCGCGCGGAACAGGCCTGGTAGCTCGGGCACGACGTCGGCCGTGAGGTGCCGCGAGTCGGTGCGCGGATACGTCAGCACCTTGTGGCGCTCGTACATCGACTGCGCGAGCTCGAGCGTGCGCGCCGCCGAGAACCCGAAGCGGCGGTTCGCCGTGCGCTGCAGCGACGTCAGATCGAACAGCATCGGCGCCGGCTCGCGCATGATCTTCGCGCGCACGCGCTCGACCCGCGGCCCGATCGGATCGCCCGCCGAGCCATGCGCGGCGTCCCGGTGGACCAGCGCTCCCGCGAGCTTCGCGGTGGCGAGCCGTCCCGCGCGACCGGTCGCATCGCGCTCGCGATGGTCACGCTGGTAACGCTGGTCACGCGGGTCACGGTCATCCGGCGCCGCCGGCCGCCACATCGCCGCGAACCGCTCGCCGTCGGCGGTCCGAAAGTCACCGCGGACTTCCCAGTACGGGCGCGCGACGAACGCGCGGATCGCCCGCTCTCGCTCGACGAGCATCGCCAGCGTCGGCGTCTGCACGCGACCGATCGAGTACAGCGCGTCGTGCCCGGCGTCGCGGCCTCGCGCCGTGACCGCGCGGGTCGCGTTCATGCCGACGAGCCAGTCCGCCTCCGAGCGCGAGCGCGCCGCGTCGCCGAGCGGATCGAGCTGACCACCCGGGCGCAGCGCCCCGAACCCGCGCCGGATCGCGTCGTCGGTCAGCGACGAGATCCACAGCCGCTGCACCGGCGGCCCACCGCGCGGCTGGCCGCTACACGCGAACTGGTACGCGTAGCGAAAGATCAGCTCGCCCTCCCGCCCGGCATCGCACGCGTTGACGACGACCGTGAACCGCCGATCGCGCAGCAGGCTGGTGACGATCCGCAGCTGCGCCACCGCGTGCTTCGCCGGCCGCAACCGGAACTCCGCCGGCAGCATCGGCAGGTTGTCGAGCCGCCATGACTTCCACCGCGCGTCGTACGACCCGGGCTCGTCGAGCTCGACGAGGTGACCGATGCACCACGTCACAACGCAGCGTTCGCCTTCGAAGCAGCCGTTGCCACTCGCCGACACGCCGAGCACGCGCGCCAGATCGCGCGCGACCGACGGTTTCTCGGCGATGATCAGCTGCACCTCGGGACGGTACCGAACGGGGGTGTCATCGAGTGCACGAGTGAGTGCACGAGTGAGTGCACGAGTGAGTGCACGAGGGAGCGCGCGAGCGAGCGTGTGCTCGGCGCTGTCGTCGTCGCGTGATAGAGTTTTCGGATGGCGGATCAGAAGCCTCGAGCCACCTACCAGGACGTGCTCGACGCACCACGCCACATGGTTGCCGAGCTGATCGGTGGCGAACTGGTGCTGTCACCACGTCCCGCAGGTCCCCATACGTCCGTGCACAGCTCGCTGTTCGGGGAGCTCGGTCCGCCTTTCGGACGCGGGCGTGGAGGCCCTGGAGGCTGGATCCTGCTGTTCGAGCCAGAGCTCCACCTCGCAGCGGACGTGGTCGTGCCCGACATCGCCGGTTGGCGTCGCACTCGCATGCCGACCGTCCCTGCCGATGCGTACTTCACGCTGCCGCCCGACTGGATCTGCGAGGTGCTCTCGCCATCGACCGAGAAGATCGATCGCACGCGAAAGCTCGCGATCTATGCGCGTGCGGGCGTGAGCCATGCGTGGCTCGTCAGTGCGCGGATGCGCAGCGTCGAGGTCCTGCGGCTGCACGAGGGCCAGTGGCTCTCGCTGGGCGTGCACTGCGACGACGAGCGAGTCCGGGCCGAGCCATTCGACGCGATCGAGCTCGACCTCGGCGTGCTCTGGCAGGACCTCGCCCCCGAGCCGCCGAAGCACGCCGCCGAGGCCGCCGCGTACTACGACGTCTATTGATCGGGGCTGACCGATCGCGGTCGCGCGAACCGGACGGTGTCACCGGACGTCAGTGCCGCGATGGCAGCCCACGACGACGGCAGGTGCCATCCGGCTGTCAGCGAGGCACGATCGAGCCCACCGATGGCGTGATTCCATGACGTTGCAGCCTGGCGCTGCGCTTGCTCGAGCCGGCAGCATGAAGCTGCTCGCCGCGCCCCTCCTCGTCTGTCTCGCCCTCGTCATCCAGCTCGTCGGGCTTCCCGGTCCTGCGTTCGCCGAGCCCCCACCGAGCACCACCGCACCAACCACGAGCGACGGCCGGCTCGTCCCGGTCATGCGCGACGGCGTGTTCGTCGGCCTCAAGGTCTACGCGATCCGTCCCGGCGGCCGCTTCGATCAACCGACCGCCAAGTTCCAGGCCGGGGATACGATCGAGCAGATCGATGGCGTCGCGGTCACCACCGACGCCGGCTCCCGCGCGCTCCACGACAAGGTGATCGAAGGCCGCGGCGATGCCACGGTGTCGATCAAGCGTGCCGGCACCCCTGTCACGCTCCACAGCAAGGCGCGCTGAGCGAGTCCGCGTCTGCAGGCGACCAGGCGGCCCAGCGACCCGGCGACCCGGCGACGACGCCGCCGTCGAGTGCCGGCTCGCCGGGTACCATCTGGCGGATGCGTAGCCTCATCGATTTCCTGCAACCGACCAAGGGGTGCGCGATCGAGGTCGAGGCACACGCCGGCGCTCCGAACTCGCGGCGCGGAGAGTTCGGCACGTACGATCCCGCGGCGCCGTATGCGATCGGTAGTGGCTGGAGCTCGACGTTTCAAGTGCCGTGACTCGCGCGAGGGCGCCGACTTCACCGTCGAGCCACAGGAAGCCGCGCCGAGCGAGTCCGCGTCTACAGGCCGAACGTGCCGCGCCGGACGAACTGACCGCGGCCCTGCTTCTGCTTGCCGACCCACTTGTCGTCCTGGACCACGAGCTCGCCGCGCGACAGCACGTGCGACGGCGCGCCGATCACCTTCTTGCCCTCGTACGGCGAGTAGTCGACGCGCATGTGCAGCGTGTCCTTGCCGAGGATCTTCTCGCGGTTCGGGTCCCACACCACGACGTCGGCGTCGGCGCCGATCGCGAGCGTGCCCTTCTTGCCGTACATCCCGAAGATCTTCGCCGGTGCGGTCGACGTGATCTCGACGAACCGGTTCATCGAGATCTTGCCCTCGCGGACGCCTTCCCAGAGCAGATGGAGTCGGGCCTCGCCGCCGGGCATGCCGTTCGGGATCTTCGAGAAGTCGCCGCGGCCGAGCTCCTTCTGACCCTTCATGCAGAACGGGCAGTGATCGGTGGCGACAACCTGGAGGTCGTAGTTGCGGAGGCCGCGCCACAGGTGGTCGTGGTGGTGCTTCGGCCGGAGCGGCGGCGTGCACACGTATCCCGCGCCCTTCCACTCGCCATCGCCGACGCCGGGCGGGTCACCGCGCAGATCGTCCTCGGAGAGGAACAGGTACTGCGGGCAGGTCTCGGCGAACGTCGGCAGCCCGCGGTCGCGGGCCTCGGCGACCCGCTCGAGCGCGCGCTGCGCCGACAGGTGCACCATGTAGACCGGCACACCCGCCATCTCGGCGAGCGCGATCGCGCGCTCGGTGCCTGTCGCCTCGGCGATCTCGGGCCGCGTGAGCGCGTGGTAGATCGGCGCCGTCTTGCCCTCGGCGAGCGCCTTCTGGACCATCACGTCGATCGGTAGCCCGATCTCGGCGTGCATCGTGATCAGCGCGCCGAGCTCGCCCGCGCGCTGCATCGCCCGAAAGATCTGCTGATCGTCGACGAGGAACACGCCCGGGTAGGCCATGAACATCTTGAACGACGTCACGCCCTCGCGGACCATGTCCGCCATCTCGCTGAGCGCCGACGGATTCGCCTCCGTCATGATCATGTGGAACGCGTAGTCGATCGCGGCCTTGCCCTCGGCGAGCCCGTGCCAGGTGTCGAGCCCGGCGCGCATCGCCCCGCCTTTGGACTGGATCGCGAAGTCGACGATCGTCGTCGTCCCGCCATGCGCCGCGGCGATCGTGCCGGTCTCGAAGTCATCCGACGCGGTCGTGCCGCCGAACGGCAGGGACATGTGCGTGTGGCAGTCGATGCCACCGGGGATGACGTACTTGCCCTTCGCGTCGATCGTCGTATCAGCGGTCATCGCGCCACGCTGCGACGGATCGGTATGAGCCGCGATCTTGCCGTTCTCGATCCAGACGTCGGCCACGAACATGTCGCTCGCGGTCACCACCGTGCCGTCCTTGATCAGCGTGCGCATGAGCTCCTCATCCGTTCGTTACTTGCGCGTTACTTGCGCGTTACTTGCGCTTGGTCTTCGACTTCGGCTTGGTCTTCGGCTTCTTCGGCTTCGGTACCGGCTTGTCGACGAACCAGAACTCCTGCTCGGTCTCGCCGACCACCGCCTGCTTGCCTGCGATCGCCGCGACGTGCTCGGCGAACACCATGAGCCGCGCGTGGTCGATGCCCGGGCCCGTCACGCAGTACGTCTCGAGCACGTGATCACCTTCGCGCCTGGTATCGCCGGCCACGGTGAGCCCGTCGATCGAAGCGCGCCAGCGATCGCCGCGATTACCGGCGGGCAGGTGCGGCACGACGCCGAGCTGCTTCGCGGTCGCCTTGAGCGCGAGCAATACCTCGCTGTGCGTCGCGAAGCGTGACTGCCCCGGGCGGATCGAGCCCGGCCTGATCTCGAACCGGCTACTCGTCACGGTCTCCATCTAGCGGTCTTCCGTCAGGTCGCCGTACGCGTCGGGGCGCCGGTCCCGGTAGAACTGCCAGGTGCGCCGCACCTCCTCGATCATGTCGAGGTCGAGCGTGGCGATCACGAGCTCGTCGTTGTCCTCGCTGCCGCACGCCAGGATCTCGCCACGCGGATCGACGAAGTACGAGTTGCCGTAGAACTTGCCGATGTTCCACGGCGCCTCGGTGCCGACCCGGTTGATCGCGCCGACGAAGTAGCCGTTCGCGACCGCGTGCGCGGGCTGCTCGATCTTCCACAGGTGCTGCGACAGCCCGGCGACCGTCGCCGACGGGTTGTAGACGATCTCGGCGCCGTTGAGGCCGAGCGCGCGCGCTCCCTCGGGGAAGTGGCGGTCGTAACAGATGTACGCGCCGATCGTCGCGTACTTGGTCTTGAACACCGGATAGCCGAGGTTGCCCGGCTTGAAGAAGAACTTCTCCCAGAAGCCGTTGGTCTGGGGGATGTGGTTCTTCCTGTACTTGCCGAGGTAGGTGCCGTCGGCGTCGATCACGGCGGCGGTGTTGTAGTAGACGCCGGCCATCTCGCGCTCGTAGATCGGCACGACCATCACCATGCCGAGTTCCTTGGCGACGCTCATGAAGCGCTGCGTGGTGGGGCCATCGGGGATCGCCTCGGTGTACGAGTAGTACTGCTCGT
>JBKJUF010000020.1:0-9968 GCA_046590445.1 Kofleriaceae bacterium | reverse complement strand
GGTGGCCGGTGATCGAGCGCGCCTGGGTCGCGTATGCGAGGACCAACCCGACCAACAGCAGGCTCGCGCAGGTGACGAACAGGAACGAGAAGATGCGTCCTGCCTCGCGGTGATCGCCGTGGTGACGATGCGCGGTGGCCCAGTTCGCGACGACGTTCCACGTGAGCGTGAAGCCGAGTACCCCGGAGATCAAGCGCGGTCGGTCGACCCAGCTTGCGATCACGATGACGATGATCGAGAACACCGGGACGACGAACGGCGCGATCGCGATCAGCCAGTTTCCTCGCCCCTCGTAGCGCGCGTGACCGCCACCGACGAGCGCGGCGCGCACGCCACCGACCCGATGCAGCGTGAGCAGCGAGAACAGGATGTGGGTCAGCTCGTGCTCGAGCGTCACGATGTAGTGCCGCGACGTCTTGGGCAGCAACAGCACGAGCCACAGGATCAGAAACGCAGCAGCGCCCACGAGCAGCGGGAGCAAGGCTCCCGGGCGGCGGGCGATGTCGCGCACGACAAACGAGAGCGCGTAGAGCATCCCCGGCAAGAAGATCAGGCTGATGAACGCGACGGGCCACTTCAGCAAGCCGATCACGCGATCAAGACCGCTCGAGACCTTCATCGCACCCACTTTGCGCACGAGCCCGATCACGGCGCGAGCCTAAACCAGCGCTATAGACGAAGGCGAGACATGGCGCGTCAGCGCGAAGGTCGTCGCGGTCGGGGATCGTGTTACCTTGAGGTCGGTCGTGCCCAAGGTCCTGGTCTCGAACAATAGCGAGCTCCTGCGGCACTTCTCGGCGCTGTCGTTCAAGCGCCTCGACCTGCAGCTGCTCGTCGCCAACAACGCGGATGATGCCCGCGCGCTGTGGAAGCGCGACGAGCCGACGCTCGCGGTGCTCGATGTCGAGATGGGTGGCTTCGACGTCGCGAGGGCGATCAAGGGCCAGAACCCCGGCACCCGCGTGATCCTGGTCGCCGGTGCGCGGCTCTCGGGCGATCAGATGCGCCAGGTCTCGGAGTGCGGCTGCGACGAGCTGCTGATCATGCCGATGACGGCGGACGAGCTCCACGACGTGATCTCGATCCAGCTCGGCGAGCCGCGGCCGGGTACCGAGACGTTCGCGGTCACCGTCGACATCGCGGGCAAGCGGATCGAAGCCACGGTCTCGAACCTCTCGGTCGACGGCGCTCGCCTCGTGCTTGCCCATGAGGTCAGCGAGGGCCAGGTGCTCGATCTGTCGGTCACGCCCGAGGGCGAGCAGACGCACGCGATCCGCGGCACCACGGTGTGGGCGCAACCGCGCGACGGCAAGACCGTCGTCGGGGTCGCGTTCGAGAAGCTCGACGAGAGCGCGCGTGCGGTGCTCGCGAAGCTCACGCAGTGGCACGTCGTCAAGGAAGGTGAGCGGCTGCGCGTGGTGCTGCGCGGCGACTTCACCGAGGCGACGAAGTTCGACGAGCTACTGCCTGGGATGGTCGGCCGCGTCGTGTTCGATACCGCGCAGGTGACGTACATGAACTCGCTCGGCGTGCGCGCGTGGTGCGAGTTCCTGCGCCAGGCTCGCATCCAGGGCTACGAGTTCCACGCCTGCTCGGTGCCGTTCATCCTCCAGGCTTCGATGGTGCGCGACGTGATCGGCCGCGGCACGGTGACGTCGTTCTTCGCGCCGTTCCACTGCATCGGCTGCGATCACCAGGAGGAGCGCCTGCTCCAGAGTGCGGCGATCCTCGCGTCGGGGCTCGAGCCGCCGGTGTTCAAGTGCCCGAGCTGCGGCGGCGCGCTCGAGTTTGATGATCTTCCCGAGCGTTACTTCGCGTTTCTCGAGGACGAGGCGGATTAGTCATGCGCGGAATGTTCGCGCGGTCGTTCGCGATCGCGTTCGTCGGGTTCTCGCTGTTCTTCGGCATCGAGTTCTTCCTCGAGTGGCGAAATGCGGGCTACCCGGGCGCGAAGGCGATGTCGTGGGCGGGCACGAACAACGCGAAGCTCGTCGACGTGCTGTCGCCGATGGCGCGCGCATACAACAACTTGCTGGCCATGCTGATCACGATGATCGGCCTCGCGATCCCGCTCACGGCGAACATGCACACGCCAAAGCTGATCGACATGTTCTTGCGCGACAAGATCAACCGCTTCGTGCTGACGTTCATCGCGTTCGGCGCGGCGCACGTGCTGTGGGTGGACTGGTTGATCGGGCCCGAGTTCGCGCCGATGTGGGCAGTTACGCTGGCGGTGTACATGGCGCTCCTCGGGTGGGCCGTCCTGATCCCGTACTTCTTCTACGTCGTGCGGTTCATCGATCCGTCGCGCCTCGTCACCCGGCTCCGCGACTCCGCGACCGAGATCGTCGAGCAGGTCGCGAATCGCAAGGCCGATCCGATCGCGGCACAGCAGGTGCTCGGCACGCGCGTCGGCCAGATCGGCACGATCATCATCAAGTCGCTCGATCGCGGAGATCGTGACGTCTCCGCGGAAGGCGCGTGGGCGCTCAAGGTGCTGCTCGACAACTACGACAAGCACAAGTCCCGGATGCCGCGCGAGTGGTTCGTCGTCGATCGCGCCGACTTCGTCGGGTTCTCCGACGAGGCGCTCGAGATGCTGTCCGAGGCGCGGACCTGGTACGAGATGAAGTGCCTGCAACAGCTGGAGCACGGTTTCCTGCGTGCACTGCACGGTCCGACCGACACGGTCTCGGTGTTCTCGGACGCGGTCCGCGTGATCGGCTGTCGGTTCGACGACCGCCACGACGAGCAGTCGCTGCGGCTGTCGATCCGGTTCTTCAACAACTTCCTGCGCGAGGCGATCAAGTCGCGCAACCTGCGCGCGGTCTACGACGTGTTTCACCAGTACCGTAAGCTCGCGCGGCAGATCGTCGACCGCCCAGAGCTGCTCCGCGAGATTGGCAGGCACTTCACGTACTACGCCGGCATGGCCCGCACCTACGGCATGGTGTTCGCGCCGCAGCTCGCGCTGTTCGACCTCGGCTTCGTGACTCGCCGCGCGTACGAGCGTGCGTCACCCGCCGCGCCCGATCTGCTGAAGGAAGTGATGTCGCTGCCGCATCGCACGGGCGAGGACGTTCACTCGATGGCCGTCAAGGCGAAGCTCATCCTCGGCGGCTTCTTCGTCGGTCACAAGCTCGACGCCGAGGCCGAGACCGTCCGCAAGAACCTGCGTGACGTCGACGCGAATGAGATCGAGCGCGCCGAGATCGAGCTGCTCGCCGCCGACCGCGCGTTCTTCGAGGTCACCGATCGCCAGCTCAACCTCGAGTACGTGCCGCCCGAGCGCCGCGAGCCGCTGCAGCGGTTCTGCCAGTCGCTGCAGACCCAGTAGAGGGCGTCAGGGGGCGTCAGGGCTTGGGCACGACGGGCTCCTGCGAGCCCTGCGCCGGCTTGTCGGGCGCTCGCTTGAGCGAGCCGGTCGGCGACGACCATAAAATGTAGCCGATGATGGCGAGCGCGATCAGCGCGACGATCAGGATCACACCGACGGGGATCCGATCGCCGAACGTGCGGCGCGCGAAGAACCGGCCGGCCGAGCGCTTGTGGATCGTCGACGTGACGTCGCGCTCGAAGGTCTCGGGCGCGCGCGCCTTCTGCAGTCCGGACAGCGCGTCGCGTGTCTCGCGCAGCTCGTCGTGGACGCGCTTCCACTCGGGATCGCTCGCGAGCTTGGCCTTGACGTCCTTCGCGCGCTCCGCGGTCAGCGCACCGTCGAGGAAATCAGACAAGGTCGCGATGATCTCGTCGTCGGGTGGGAGCTCGTCGGCGCCGTTCATCGTCCCAGCCATCTCGACCTCCAGCGTAGCTTACACATGGCGTTGCAGCTTCTTGCGCAGCGCGAGGCGTGCGCGGTGCAGGCGCGACTTCACCGTGCCGTCGGGCAACCCGGTGATCTCGCAGATCTCCTCGATCGATAGATCCTCGATGTCACGCAGCACGACGACGATCCGGTGATCGTCATCGAGCGTCTTGATCGCGTCCTGGAGGATCGCCTCCATCTGTGCACTCGCGAGCGCCTTGTCGGGCTGCGGCGTCCGCGGTGGCGTCCCGGCGATCGCGCCGTTCTGCTGCTGCGAGGTCTCGTCGAGCTCGTCGCGGTCGCGATCGTGGCGCCGCGCGAGGTACTTGATCCGGTTCTTGCAGTGATTGACGGTGACCCGGTAGAGCCACGTCGAGAACTTCGACTCCTCGCGGAACTGATCGATCGTCTTGAAGACGGTGATGAACACTTCCTGCGCGACATCCTCGGCCTCGGCGCGATTGCCGAGCATGCGATACGTGATGTTGTAGACCCGATCGCGGTGCGCCTCGAGGAGCTCGCGAAACGCCCGCTCGTCGCGGTCGCGCAGACGCCGCAATAGCGTTCGCTCGAGCTCGGTCATGCGTCAGGCAGCATACTCGTGTGTCAGAACGGACACCTACGAGCGCCATGGGTTTCTGAGATTTTCCCCTAGTGGATCCGCACGCTTGAAGCCGACATGTGTTTTGCGGGTAGCGTTCGCCAGCGCCGAGGAGTAATTTTCTGGCCGCCACGGTTCGTCGGTTTTGGTCCGGTGCTCAGTGGGAACAATCAGGAATCAGTTCTGAGGACCCGCTTTCGAGCACCATGGCCCCCTCCGGGGCGGGTCGTCACCTTTGTCATTGGGCCAGATTGAGCACGAAGCGATGAACACTCGTCTGTACGTTGGAAACCTCTCGTTCAACACCAATGCTGATGGCGTCCGTACCGCGTTCCAGGAGTTTGGAACCGTCAGCGACGTCCACCTGGTCTCCGATCGCGAGACCGGCCGCTCGCGCGGCTTCGCGTTCGTGACCATGGGCACCCCCGAGGAAGCGGCCAAGGCCATCGAAGGGATGGACGGTCGTACCCTCGACGGTCGCCCGCTCCGCGTCAACGAAGCCGAGCAGCGCCAGCAGCGCGGCGGCGGCGGTGGCGGCGGCGGAGGCCGTGGTGGCTACGGCGGCGGTGGTGGTGGCTACGGCGGCGGCGGCGGAGGCCGCGGCGGCGGTGGTGGTGGTTATGGCGGCGGTGGTGGCGGCGGTGACTACGGCGGCGGCGGCGGCGACGGTGGTCGCGGCGGTCGTGGTGGTCGTGGTGGCCGTGGTGGTCGCGGCGGCGGCGGTGGTGACGATCGCTGGTAGTAGCTCGCTTCGTTCGATGCTGGTGATCGAGATCTGATCCCGGCAAGGCGCGGTACTTCGGTACCGCGTTTTTTTTGGGCCAGTAGTGCCCCGAGAGCTACGTCAGGCTAGAGACGGGTGCGCCAGACGCCCGGCTCGCGACTGGTGTGAGCGATCGTCGGAGCCACCGCGGTGCTCGCACTCGCAACGCGACTCCGGAATCGGACTTGAAAGTCGTTTTCAAATCGTCGACAGTGCGGCGATGTCGTCGCGGCTGTCGCCGGCACGGTGTCCGAGGTGAGCGCCAGGCTCGGTGATCGGATCGCGGTCGCGGCGGTGCGGCCGGTCGACATCGCGTCGCTCGCGGCGTTCCGCATCATCTTCGGCGCGGTGATGGTCGTCGGGATCCTGCGGTTCCTCGCGACCGGCTGGATCGAGAAGATGTACGGCGAGCCGCACTTCTTCTTCGCGTATCCCGGCTTCGACTGGGTGCGGCCGTGGCCGGTCTGGGGGATGTATCTGCATTACAGCGTGCTCGCGGTGCTCGCCCTCGCGATCGCGCTCGGCGCGTTCCACCGGATCGCCACGCTGCTGTTCGTCATCGGCTTCGCGTACACGCAGTTGATCGACGTCACGAACTATCTCAACCACCACTACCTCGTCGTGCTGCTCGGCATGCAGCTCGCGTGGCTGCCCGCGAACGCGCTGTGGTCGATCGATGTCTGGCGCGATCCGCAACTGCGCCGCGCGACGATCCCCGCGTGGATGGTGTGGCTGCTGCGCTTCCAGGTCGGCGTCGTCTACGTGTTCGCGGGGCTCGCGAAGGCCAAAGCTGACTGGCTCCTCGGGGGCCAGCCGCTCAACCTGTGGCTCGCGGCCCGGACCGAGACGCCGATCGTCGGACCGCTGCTCGACGAGCCGCGCGTCGCGCTCGTGATGGCGTGGGCCGGCTTCCTGTTCGACACCACGATCGTTGCCTGGCTGTCGTGGCGGCGGACCCGACTCGTCGCATACGTGGCGCTGCTCGCGTTCCACGGCTTCACCGGCTACCTGTTCAACATCGGCATGTTCCCGCTGATCATGACGAGCGCCGCGCTGATCTTCTTTCCGCCGTCGTGGCCCAGGCGGTTCGTGAAGCGGGACGGTGTCAGTTCGGGATCTCCGGACACCTCCGACAAGGTTGACAAGCTCGACACCGTCCCCAGCGTCGCGAGCGCAAAGGTTGACAAGGTTGACACCGTCCCCAGCGTCACGAGCGCAAAGGTTGACACCGTCCCCCGGGTGATCCGGATCATCATCGCGATTCACGTCGTCGTGCAGCTCGCGCTGCCGGTGCGGCACCACCTGTATCCGGGCGACGTGCTGTGGAACGAGGACGGCATGCGGTTCGCGTGGCACGTGATGATCCGCGAGAAGCACGGCAGCGCGATGTTCGAGGCGCGGTTCGCGGACGGTCGCCGGCTCGAGATCCCGCCGAGCAACTACCTGACGTGGCGGCAGGAGCGTGAGATGGGAGCGCAGCCCGATCTGATCCTCCAGCTCGCGCATCACATCGGTGATGACCTCCACGCGAAGGGCT
This sequence comes from Kofleriaceae bacterium, assembly GCA_046590445.1. GTDB lineage: Bacteria > Myxococcota_A > Polyangia > Haliangiales > Haliangiaceae > JABFXX01. The sequence goes on along the minus strand of JBKJUF010000020.1, from coordinate 3,262 downwards.
ATCGTGGCTTCACGCTGCACGCGATCACCTGGGTGTCGCTCAACGGCCGCACGCCCCAGCCGCTGATCGATCCAGCGGTCGACTTGCTCGCGGTCCGCGATTTCGGGCCGCGAACGTGGGTCCTGGGCGCGCCGGAGCGTGCTGCGCCGCACGTCTTGCCGCTTCGCTGATACGTTACAAGAGGCTAACTTAACTACGTATTTGATCGCGATCCTGCTTTCTCTGAAAACGGACTTGAAAGTCGTTTTCAAATCGTAGACAGTGCGGACATGTCCTCTCGCGTGTCGCTGCTCGTCGTGGTCTCCGCGTTCGGCTGTGGCGGCGAGTCGGCGACGCGACCGGATGCGACGCCCGACGGCTTCGATCGATCGGCGTTGCTCGAGCACCTCGGCGCGTCCGTGTTGTTGCCGCTCCAGGGCGGCTTCGCGGTCCGCGCGAGCGAGCTGCCAAACGCGGTCGATGCGTACTGCAGCGCGCTCGATACCGGCTCGGTCGGCGCGACCCAGGCTGCCGCGCGCACGGCGTGGGCGAGCGCGACTGACGCGTGGGAGCGCGCCGACGCGTTGCTCGTCGGGCCGGCGGCGATGGACAACCGCGCGCTGCGCGACCGGATCTACAGCTGGCCGTTGCTGTCGACCTGCGGGATCGATCGCGACACCGCGGCGCGCTGGGCGAGCTCGGCGAGCTACGACATCACGACGAAGCTCGCCAATGTCCGCTCGCTCGCGGCGATCGAGTACCTCCTGTTCGCGATCACGACGAACCACACCTGCGCGACCTCGCCCACGGGCTGGGACGCGCTCGCTGCCGACCTGCCGCGCGCGCGGTGCCGGCTCGCGTCGGTGATCGCTCACGACGTCGCGGCCGCAGCGGTCACGCTCCACGCGGCGTGGCGTCCCGATGGCGGCGACTTCGTCGGCGAGCTCGCACGGGCCGGCGAGGGCTCGTCGATCCGCAGCGCGCACGAGGGCGTCAACCGCATCACCGACGGCATGTTCTACATCGACCGCATGGTCAAGGACATGAAGCTGGGCGAGGCCGCGGGGCTCGCGGTCAACGCATGCGGCACGGTGATGACGCCGTGCCTGCGCGAGGTCGAGCTCCAGTACGGCGACCGCGCGAGCTTCGCGATCCGCGCGAATCTGCTGACGCTGCGCGAGGCATTCACCGGCACCACGGCGGCCGCGAGCGGTCCCGGCTTCGATGACTTCCTGATCGCCGTCGGTCACCCCGAGCTCGCCGAGCGCATGCTCGCGAACCTCGACGGCGCGATCGCGAAGGCCGCCGCGCTACCGGATAGCTTCCTCGGCGCGCTCTCCACCGACTACCCGTCCGTGGTCGCGGCACATACCGCGATCAAGCTCTTCACCGACGATCTGAAGAGCCAGTTCCTCACCGTCCTCGCGCTCGAGATCCCCGACGATGTCGCGGCTGATAACGATTAGCAGCGCGCTCGGCCTCCTGCTCGCGTGCGTGGTGCCCCGGGCGACCGCGTCGCCGAGCGCGCCGCCGGTACCGGCACCCGAACCGGCGCCCGGGCAGACCGCCGAGGCGACGTCCGCGAGCGACGCCGACGTCACCGCGCAGATCGATCCACCAACGGATCCGCCCGAGCCCGAGCGTGAACCGGCAACCGGTGACGAGACCATCGAGATCGTCGACCGCGCGCCGCCGGGTGCGCGCGCGGAGCTGACCAAGGAAGCCCTCGAGCGCGACGAGCACGACGACCTGCACAAGGTGCTGCGCGGCGTCGCCGGCGTGTACCTGCGCGACGAGGACGGCTACGGGTTGCGGCCGAACATCGGGATGCGCGGTGCGGCCGCCGATCGCAGCGCGAAGATCACGTTGATGGAGGATGGCGTGCTGATCGCGCCAGCGCCGTACACGGCGCCGGCCGCGTACTACGTGCCGCTCGTGACCCGGCTGTCGCGGATCGAGGTCACCAAGGGCCCGTCCGCGATCCGATTCGGTCCGAACACCGTCGGTGGCGCGATCGATCTGATCGGCGAGCCGATGCCCGGCGACCGCACGGGGTACGTCGACCTCGCGGGCGGCAGCGATCGCTACGGCAAGCTCCACGTCCGCGCGGCCGAGCGTCGCGAGCAGTGGGGCGTGATGGCGGAGTACGTGAAGCTCCGCACCGACGGCTTCAAGGAGCTCGACAATGGCGGCCCGACCGGGTTCGACAAGGACGACGTCCAGCTGACGACACGGTTGATGTCAAAGCCGAGCGCCGAGACCTATCACGAGCTCGATCTGCGCGCGGGCTACGGGCGCGAGCTGTCGCACGAGACGTACACCGGACTGACCGATGCCGACTTCGCGGCCCAGCCGCAGCGCCGCTACGCCGGCTCGCAGCTCGACGAGATGAGCTGGGACCACTGGCGGCTGCGCGCGACCCATCGTGTCGATCTCGGCTCGCACACCCGCATCGAGACCGCCGCGTACCGCCACAAGTTTCATCGCGCGTGGGGCAAGGTCGATGGCTTCGTCGGTCAGCGCGACTTCTACCAGCTCCTCGCGCAGCCGACAGCGGGCGCGAACGCGATCTACGCCGCGATCCTCAGGGGCGAGGCCGACTCGACGAGCCCCGAGGAGCAGCTCGTCCTCGGGACCAACGATCGCGAGTTCACGTCGCAGGGCATCCAGACCGTGTTCGCGGCCGAGCACACGACCGGGCCGGTCGCGCATCACCTCGATGCCGGCGTACGCATCCACTTCGATCGTGCCGACCGCCGGCGGTTCGAGGACGCCTACGACATGATGGGCGGTCAGCTCGTCCGCGCGCAGCGTCCGCGCGAGCTCGTGCTCGATTCGCGCGCCGAGACGATCGCGCTCGCGACGTTCGCCGAGGATCGCGTGCACTGGAAGCGGTTCCAGTTCGCCGCCGGCGCGCGCGTCGAGCTGATCGATTACCGATTTCTCGACCGGATGACGATGGAGCAGCACGAAGGCAACTACGCCGTGATCATCCCCGGCGGCGGCACCGAGTACCGGATCACCGACGAAGCGAGCGTGCTCGGCGGCGTGCATCGCGGCTTCGTGCCCGTCGCGCCGTCGGCGGCCGCGGGCATCAAGCCGGAGTCGAGCATCAACTACGAGCTCGGTGCCCGCTGGCGCGACGAGCGCATCCAGGCCGATCTGATCGGCTTCTTCTCCGACTACAAGAACCTCAAGGGCTCGTGCACGCTCGCGAGCGGTTGCACCGAGGCGCAAGAGGGCCAGGAGTTCAACGGTGGCGCGGTTCACGTGTTCGGCCTCG
>JBKJUF010000627.1:0-8379 GCA_046590445.1 Kofleriaceae bacterium | reverse complement strand
GCAGCACCGCGCGCTCCATGACGTTCCGGAGCTCGCGAATGTTCCCCGGCCACGCGTAGCGCACCAGGGCGTCGAGCGACTCGCGCGCCACGACGGGCGGGCGGGCGAGGTTCGCTTGCTTGGCCGCTCGGGCCACGAAGGTCTCGGCGAGCGCCGCGATCTCGTTCGGCCGCTCGCGCAGGGGTGGGATCACCAAGGTCGCGCCGTTGAGCCGGTAGAACAGATCTCGACGAAACGTCCCGCGGGCGACCTCGGCTTCGAGATCGCGGTTCGTCGCGGCAACGAACCGTACGTCGATCTGGCGCGACTTCAGCCCACCGACCCGGGTGACGACGCGATCTTCGATCACCCGCAAGAGCTTCACCTGGACCGAGATCGGGATCTCGCCGAGCTCGTCGAGGAACACCGTGCCACCATCGGCGGTCTCGAGGAGGCCGGGCTTCTCCTTCACGGCACCGGTGAACGCGCCGCGTTCGTGGCCGAACAATTCGCTCTCGAGCAGGGTCTCGCTGAGCGCGGCGCAGTTCAGCTTGAGATAGGGCTTGGCGGCCCGCGGCGAGTTGCGATGCACGTGCGCGGCGAGCACTTCCTTGCCAGCCCCGGTCTCCCCGAGGATCAACACGCTGATGCGTCCGGACGCCACACGGCTCGCCAGTCGATACAGCTCTTGCATCGCCCGATCGCTGATGATCACGGAGTCGTGAGCCACCAGCTCGGTGGACGGAACGGGCTTGCCGAGCCGCCCTGCATGCGCGATGAGCTCGTCAGGATTCGAACCGTCACGCGGGAAGCACGCAACGCCAACTTCGACGGAGATCTCGTGCTTGGCCAGCGCTTCGACGAACCGGGTCGCGGCGAGCGCGGCGTCATCGGGCGTGACCTGAACGAGCAGGACCTCGTAGTCTCCAGGCCCATACTCGCCGACCACATCCGAAAGCCGCGCGAGCTCGGCCACCGCATCCTGGATCGGAGCCAGCTTCGCGCATCGGACCCTCATGAGCGCGAACGAGCCGCCTTTGCGACCCGCACGAGCACACTCCTCCTCGAGGCGGACCTCGAAGTAGTCGTGGGTCCACAGCCGCCGCGGCCGCAATGGCGATGACCGCCGTTGCAGAATGACGGTCACGTCGCCTAGCAGGATCGGCATCCCGGTCTCCACCTCGACGGGCTGACGCTTGCCGAGGCGCACCCCGTTGACCCAGGTACCATTCGCGCTGCCTTCGTCGAGAATCGAGGGTATCGGACCGATGGTCAGCGTTGCATGGCGACGGGAGATCGAGACGTTGTCGATCAAGATGTCCGCCTGGGGTGACCGGCCAAGTGCGACCTCTCCACTCGCCGGCAACGGATGGCTCGCCACGTGCTCGCCGCTGAGCACGAGTAGCCAGAGTCGATCCGTGGTGGGCGTGGCGGACAGCGGGAAGCCCGTTTCGAGGACACCGTCGCCACCGAGGACCGTGTCGTCCAGGTCCGGGATGTCCAGCTGATCCGACGACCTGCGCTTACCCATCCCGACGCCCAGATTACGTCATTCTCGGTCGACCGCTGATGGGCGACGTCGATATCCAACGGATCGAGAGCCGCCTAAGCGCGCTCTAGACTCTAAAGAAGCGCTCGCAGGGTTGAGACGTCATCCGAGCAGCCTGAACCACGGCTCGCCGAGCGGAACAACGAGGCACGTACATCGGAGCTTCAGACCAGCGCAACCGTGTGCGTCTTGAAGGGCGCGGGGAACGACGCCGATGTTTGAAAGTTGCGCGCGCGAGACCACGAGTACACGGACGATTCAGGTGAACTGCGAGCCTACCTCGTCCGCCGACTCGGCCACACGCGAGACCATCGTCCGCAAGCCGAGCGCGTCGGGGTGCCCGCGATTCTGCTCGTCACGATCGACCGAACGCAGAACGCGAACGCCCGCAGAAGGCTCCGGACGGGGAGCGATCGCGTGAGCGATCGACTCGTGTGCATGCGTTTTCTTTGAACGAGTTGCTTGACAAGATCTGACGCGCACCGCAAGGGGTAACTGTACCGCCGGCTTGGATACACCACCATGCTCGAGTACATGGAGCGGGAGCTCCACTACGGTCCCCACGCCGCGAACGAGCGGCTGCGCGTCGCGCACGCGCTGATCGAGCTGCCGTTGATCGCCGAGTTGTTCGGCGATGGCGAGCTGTGCTTCTCCGCCGTCCGCGAGCTGACGCGCGTCGCGACCCCGGCGACCGAGGAGGCCTTTCTTCGAAAAGCACAGGGCAAGACCGCTCACCAGGTCCAGCAGCTCGTGGCCGGGCTCAAGCCCGGAGACGAGCCTGATGCCACACCCGATCCACGCCGGATCACCAAGCGGGTGGTCATCGAAGTGTCGGTCGAGACGTATGCGATGTGGCGGCGAACCAAGACGGCGCTCGACGAGGAACACGGCGTGCGGTTGTCCGACGACGAGGTTGTCCAGACGCTGTGCCGGAGAGCCACCGAAGTCGCCGCCACGACGCAGGGGAACCAGGTGCCACGGCCGGCGGTCCAGACCGCGGTCACCACGTGCAAGGCATGCAAGCGGACCTTCATCGAGAGTGCCGGCGAAGCGCTACCGATCGACGAGGCGACCGCGGCGCGGCTGACCTGCGATGCCGAGCACATCGGCGACCTCGAGAGCGACGAGCTCTCCCGCGTGACGTCGGTTATCCCGGCAGCGATCCGCCGTAAGGTGTTCCACCGCGATCACTTCGCTTGCGTGACGCCGGGCTGCCGCGCCACCAGGCACCTCGATCTTCACCTCGATCTTCACCACGTTCGACATCGCGAGGATGGCGGCAACCACTCGATGTCTAATATCGCTGTGCTGTGCTTCGGCTGCCATCAGCGGCACCACGCGGGCCAGTTGATGATCACGGGCCACGCGCCGGACCACCTCCAGTTCACATGGCAGCACGACGATGATGTGAAGAGCGCGATGTCAGGTCCCCGCTGGGACTGGGTTCCAGTCGATGCGGAAGGGACCGAGGACCTCGAGCCCGATCCCAGCCAACAGCCCGACGATCGTGCTTCCGCCCATCGATCCGGATGACCGCTACCGCGACGACGCCCATGATCTGCATCGTTGAACGAGTCAGCCAACGCAGCACGCCCGTGCCGCGGTCGCATGTTCATGACCTCCTCGTCCGGAGCCTCTTCGCGCTCGCGCTCTACGTTCGGTCGATCGAGCGAGCACCAACGATTGCACGCGATGTTGCGGAATCAACGGAACCACCTCCATGTTGAAGAGTTGCGAGCGCGCAATCACGAGCACACGGTTTTCAGTGAACCAGACATTCGACGACAGATCGGTGCTGTCGGGCAGAGGATCACAACGCGACTCATCAAGGCCGAGGGTGGACAACAGCCCATCAACGACGGGCCACCTACCGCGTTGAAACCGGCGTGATCACGCAGCCCTCGCCAGCAGAATCGCTACTTGATCATCGCGCCGAGCACGCCGCGCGCGAGTGACGGGTCACCGAAGCTGTCGTAGTAGCTGCCGTCCTCGTTGCGGATTCCGACCGCGTTGATGATCGTGTTGAGCAGCTTGTTGTGGGTCACGTAGCCTGCTGGCGTGCTCGCGTCGAGGTACTGCCCGGTCTTCAGGAACCCGCCCGCACCGCCGGCGAGCACCTGCGGGATGTTGCCGTACGAGTGCGGCGGACCGTTCGCCAGATCATTGGTCCACAGCACGACCGAGTCATCGAGCAGCGTGCCGCCGCTCGGGCCGGGATACGCCGCGAGCCGGTCGAGAAAGCGCTTGAAGATACCGGCGAAGATCTTGTCGATGCCGTGGTGCAGCAGATCGGCGTTCGGGATCGCGGTGCCCTCGGCGCCGTCGCTGTCGATCCGGTGCGAGATCCGGTGGAACGTGTTCTGGAGGACGCCGTTGACGTAGTACCGGCTGCCGTCATTGCCGGTGCCGATCTGCAGCGAGCCGGTGCGGGTCGCATCGCATGCGAACGCGAGCGCGGCGAGCTCGAGCATGAAGTCGGCGACCTTGACGCGATGCTCGTTGGCCTCGAACACGGTCGCGATGTCCTGCATCGCCTTGACCTTGTCGTCGGGGAGCGCGCACGCCATCCCGACCTCGAGATCGCGGATCGACTGGAAGTGCATGTCGAGACGATCGCGGTCGGTTGCCGACAGATCCGGGTTACCGAGGAGGTCCCCCATCTCGGTCCGCACGAGATCGTTGACGCTCTTGCGGCGTGTCGCGATCTGCTGGAGCACCTCGGGCGAGCCGCTGAGCCCCATCAGGTTCGAGTACACCGCGAACGGGTTGTTGCGCGCGCCACGCAGCTGGCCAGGTCCGCTGTACGAGAGGCCGTGCGCGAGGTACGCCGACTGCGGCCCCGACATCAGCGTCAACGGCTCGACGCCCGGTGCGTTGACGCGCGACGCGATGAAGTAGTCGACCGACATGCCGGCCGCGAGCGTGTCCTTGCCCTCGCCGGTCAGGTTCGCGGCGGTCAGACACTGGTTGAGCCCGCCCGAGTGGCCGCAGCCGTTGCCCGGAAAGCCGAAGCGCGTGCCACGCACGAGCGTCAGCTTGTCGCCGTGGTCCGACAGGATCGCGAGCGTGCGGCCGGGATCGGTGATGGCGAGGCTGCCCTTCGTGAGGAGCCCGGTCTTGGCGGGCCAGAACCGCTCGAGCTCGCCGCCATAGCCGGCCTGCTGCACGCCGTTGCCCTGGCGGATGAACATCGAGTAGACGCGCTTGGCCGGCACTGCGGCGGTCGCGCGACTGCTCCACCGCACGCTCTCGAGGAACGGCAGCGCAACGGCAACACCGCCGAGGCCCTGGAGGAATCGTCGGCGGTTGATCATCGCGGGCTCCTGACTTCCACGCTGCGTGCGCGGAACGTGTTCGTCGACACCACGGTCAACACGAGCTCCTTGATCGAGAGCCGCTCGGTCAACGACTGCTCGGCGAGCTGGTCGAGGACCTCGCGATCGGCGCGGAGGACATCGCGACCGAGCATGAACTCGAGCAGGTGCGTCGTGTAGCAGCCGTGAACCTCGGGGGTTGCGGCGAGCTGCTGCGACAGCTCGACGGCATTGCCATACGAGATCGTGCGGCCGTCGGCGAAGCGATAGGTCGCGGCGGTGTCGACCGGGAAGCCGCGATCGCTCGTGCGGTATGCACCGACGGCATCGAAGCTCTCGAACGCGAAGCCGATCGGGTTGATCACGGTGTGGTGGCAGCCCTCGCCGCACGTGCCCTCCCCGGTGATGCTGTCGACGCGCTCGCGGTTCGTGTTACCGGTGCGCTCGAGGACGTCCGGGATATCCGGCGGGGCCGAGATCGTCCGGCACAGCACGTCGAGGTTGACGAACACGCCGCGATGGATCGGATCGGGATCCTCGAGCGTCGCGTTGCGTGCGAGGAAGCCCGCGCGTGTGAGCAGGCCCGCGCGCGTCGTCGGATCGAGCTCGACCTCCTGGTAGTGGGCGCCGAACGTGCCCTCGAGGCCGTAGATCTTCGCGAGGTCCGCGTTGACGTACGCCTTCGTCGACGTCAGCAGATCCGCGACGCCACCGTCGGTCGTGATCACGCTGTCGAGGAACCGGAGCAGCTCCTCCTGCATCATCCCGCCGAACTCGCGGCGCCACTCGGGGAACCGAGTCCGGTCCTTGTCGAGGTCGGCGTACTCGGCGACCGAGAACGCCTGGTAGTGGAAGCGGCGAAACTGCTCGCGCGTGCGCGGATCATCGAACAGCCGGCCCGCGTGGCGGCGCACGCCCTCGGCGTCGGCGAGCTCGCCGGCCTTCGCGGCAGCGAACAGCTCGGCGTCGGGCATCGAGTTCCAGAACAGATACGACAGCCGCGACGCGACCTCGTAGCCATCGAGCGGCATCGCGCCCTCGACGACGGCGGTGCTCAGCTCGGTGCGATAGAGGAAGAACGGCGACTGCAGCATCCCCTGCACCATCAGCCGCACGCCGGCGGTCAGCGGGGCATGCTCCGGGAACACCGCGGCCGCGCCGTCGAACAGACCGACGTAGCGCTCGAGCTCGGCGTCCTTGAGCGGCCGCCGGAACGCGCGCAGGCCGAACGCGGCGACGATGTCGGGGATCTTCGCGGTCGCGGGATCGGGCACGATCGTCGCGAGGAGCGCGGGATCGGTTGCGACCCGCGCGGCGATCAGCTCGGCGGCGCGCTGGTAGTCCTGCCACAACCCCGAGGTCACGCCGAGTCGCGCGATGTTGTTGTCGAACCGCCCGAGCTGCGGATCCGGCTGAAACGTCGACGACAGCCCCGAGAGCTCTGGCAGTACAAACAGATCCTGGACGGTCGCTTCCCACTGCGTGTGTGACAGCCGTGGAAACCGATCGACGGCGCTCGCCGGCTCGAACGCGGTGTCGCGCCCGCATGCCGCAGCGGCGATGACGATCCAGAAGCTGATGAGCCAGAGACGATGCATGGTGCTCCTCGGTGTACGACGCGGGTCGGCGCCACCACGCGCTGGTGCGATAGTTCCGGCGCGATCGCGCCTCACCCCGATGCCCACCCTACAAGCCCACCTCGCGCGGCTCAATGACGGATGCATCGCAACCGTGGGGTTCGTCTAGCAGGCGCTATCCGGATCGCATCGACACCGCGCGCAATTTTTGTCTGGCCCGGCACGTGTCGATTGCGAGAAGCGTGTCATCGCAGGTAGCTACCCGACGTGTGAACGCCCAGAACGAGATCGACGATTCAGCCGACGCGCGAGCACAAGGTTTGCGTGCCAACGTCGTCGGTGACGAGCACGATCCGCCCGGTGTCGCCGATGAACAGCGATCGCTTGTCGCGTGCGAGCTCGAGCGCGCCCGCGATCGTCGTGCGTCGCGCACCAGCCTCGTCGAGGTGAATGCCGTGAAGCTCGCCGAACCGCGCGTGGAGACCTGCCGGCGATCGATCGGCGCCCTCGAGCGGCGTCTTGACGCCGGCGATCCAGCGCAGCACCGTGCCGAGCGTCTCGCCGCGGCGCTCCGCGGTCAGCAGTCGATCGTGCACCTGCTTCCGCTTGTCGGCGACCACGAAGCTCGCGACGAACAGGCGCAGCGCGGCGTCGAGCGCGTGGCGATCGACCGGCTGGCTGATCGGCGCCGCGGCCTTCGCTTCGCGCTTGGTGCCCACGCGTCGAGCCTACGCGATCACGCGACGGCATTTCCGTGACATGGTCCGCGGGATGTCGACCCTTGCATCGATCCCGGGCATCGTGGACGTGGAGCTGATCTCCGGTCGGCGCGCGAAGGCCGACGGCGCCACGGTCGATCTCGTGATCGAGATGCCGCACGGCGCGACCCGCACCGCCGACTACGACGCGCTCGCCGCGCGGCTGACGAGCCCGCTTCCCGAGGGCCTCGTCGATTTCTTCCACGCCAACACCGACGCCGGCGCGCCCGAGCTGGCGCTGAAGATCGCGGAGGTGTTCGTCGCCACCAAGCCGACCTTGACGGTCGCGGTGCTGCGCTGCCGGATCCCGCGGACGTTCATCGACTGCAACCGCCAGATCGACGCGTCCGCCGAGGACTTCAAGGCCGGCAAGGTCAGTCCCGGTTTGATGCCGTGGATCACGTCGCCCGAGGATCGCGCGCTGCTGCGCGGGCTCTACGAGAGCTATACGGCCGTCGTCCGCGAGGCGACCCGTCAGCTCGGCGCCGACGGCGCGATGCTGCTGCTCCATACCTACGCGCCGCGCACCGTCGACGTCGAGGTCGACCTCCAGATCGTCCAGAACCTGCGCGCGGCCTACCGCCCGGAGGTCGAGCCGACGTGGCCGATGCGGCCGGAGCTCGACGTGATCGGCAAGGCGCTCGACGGCACGAGCCATGCGCCCGAAGCCGTCGTCACGGCACTGCGCCACGCGCTGAGGGGGCAAGGCCTCGCGATCGGCGACAGCGCGACCTACCCGATGCACCCGAGCACGATGGCCTACGAGCACGTGATGGCGCGGCCCGGCCGCACGCTGTGCCTCGAGGTCCGCCGCGATCTGCTCGCCGATCCGTACGAGCCGTTCGCAGAGCTGCGGATCGCAGGGTCGAAGGTCGACCGGCTGGCTGCCCCGATCGCCGCGGCGCTCCGTCGTTGGTGGTAACCTACGCGTTCCCGTGAACGTGCTGTTCGTTGCCTCGGAGATGGCCCCGTTTGCCAAGACCGGCGGCCTCGCGGATGTGATGGCGGCGCTCCCGGCGCACCTCGTGCGCGCCGGCCACGACGCCCGGGTCGTGATGCCACTCTACGACACCGTCGACACCAAGCAGGCGACCTTCGAGGCCATCCTGGACCTCGAGGTCCGGCTCGGCACGCATCGCTACCAGACCAAGATATTTCGAGTCGGCAAGGCGCCGCCTGTCTACTTCGTCCACTGCCCCGCC
>JBKJUF010000612.1:0-5249 GCA_046590445.1 Kofleriaceae bacterium | reverse complement strand
GGTTCCCGGCGGCCCGTGGATCAGCGCGATGTCACCTGCACGCAGCGCGGCGTCCACGGCGGCGCGCTGGTTGTCATCGAGATCGTCGTCGATCGGCGTCCAGGTCACCGGCGCGAGCGGCTTCGGCGGCCGCACGAGCGCGGCGACGTCGCGCGTCCGCGCGAGATCACTGGTCGCGAGCGCGGCCCTGGCCTTCGCGATCGCGGCATCCCCGCGGTCGAACGTGACCTCGGGCGCCTCGGGGTCGAGCGCGTAGTCGCGATCGAGCTCGTCGACAGCGCGATCGAGCATCAACCAGAGGCTCTGCTCCTCGCGACGCTCGACGACTCCGCGCACGGCGGTCGGCTCCTCGGGATGCTCGGCCCACAACCGCACCGGATCGCCGGGTCCGATCCGCAAGTTGTCGAGGTCGACGGACTCGGGGATCGCGACCCGCACGCGCGCGCGATCGCCGGGGGCGGATTGCTCGTCGACGATCCGCAAGCCCGCAAGCGCGATGCCAAGCGCGACGCGTTCGGCGAGCATGCGACCGCTGCGTTCGAGCGCCATCCGCGCGCGCACGGCCATCCGCTCGGCGTGCCAGGCGGCAGCGAGGAGCTCCAGCCAGTCACGCGCGTCCCCCACCGCTCGACGTTACCGCGGAGGTCTCGAGTTGTCCTCGCTGCACCTGCGTTGCTGACGGCGTGCGGGCCTCGGCCGGGCGGGCGAACCCGGGCCGGGCGCGTTGCGGCGGTGGGCTGGTTCCTCCATATTCCGCCCCGCATGGCCGAATCGATTGCCCCCGAGCGTCTGACCCGCAAGTCCAAGTCGATCGCCCAGTTGCTCGCGACGCGCGTGCAGGAGACTCCCGATCGGGAAGCGTATCGCTACCCGGTGGGGGAGGGTGAAGCGCGATCTGAGTGGCGGTCGATGACGTGGCGCCAGGCCGGGGAGCGCGTGAAGGCGATCGCCGCGGGCCTGCTCTCGCTCGGGCTCGCCCGCGAGGAGCGGGTGGGCATCCTCGCGAACACCCGGGTCGAGTGGCTGCTCTGCGACCTCGGGATCCTGTCGGCGGGCGGCGCGACCACCACGGTCTATCCGTCGAGCACCGCCGAGGATTGCGCGTACATCCTCGCCGACTCCGAGACCCGCATCGTGTTCGTCGAGGATCTCGGCCAGCTCAAGAAGCTCGCCGACCATCGCGGCGAGATGCCAAAGCTCGAGAAGGCCGTCCTGATCGATGGCGCCCCCGAGGCCATCGATTCGGCGTGGGTGATGACGCTCGCCGACCTCGAGGCAGCCGGCGCGGTGCGCCTCGCGAAGGACCCGCGCGCGGTCGACGATGTCGTCGCCGGCATCGAGCCGACGCACCTCGCGACCCTGATCTACACGTCGGGCACGACCGGCAAGCCGAAGGGCGTCCGCCTGCTCCACGAGTGCTGGGCGTACACCGCCGACGCGATGGAGTCGACGCACCTGATGACGTCCGAGGACGTGCAGTACCTCTGGCTGCCGATGTCGCACTCGTTCGGCAAGGTGCTGATGGCCGGCCACATCGCGTCCGGCTCGGTCTGCGCGATCGATGGTCGCATCCCGAAGATCGTCGAGAACCTCGCGGTCGTGAAGCCGACGATCATGGCGGCGGTGCCGCGGATCTTCGAGAAGGTTTACAACAAGATCCTCGAGGGCGCGAAGCAGGGCGGGATGAAGCAGAAGATCTTCGAGTGGGCGATCGCGACCGGCAAGCGCGGCTCGCAGATCCGCCAGCAGGGCAAGGAGCCGAGCGGCATGCTCGCGTTCAAGCTCAAGATCGCCGACAAGCTGGTGTTCTCGAAGATCAAGAACCGGTTCGGCGGCCGCGTCCGTTACTTCATCTCGGGGTCGGCGCCGCTCTCTCGCGACATCGCCGAGTTCTTCCACTCGTGCGGCATCCTGATCCTCGAGGGCTACGGGCTCACCGAGTCGAGCGCCGCGAGCTTCGTCAACCGTCCGAGCAAGTATGCGTTCGGCTCGGTCGGCGTGCCGATGCCGGGGACCGAGCTCAAGCTCGCGCCCGCCGATAGCGAGATCCTGATGAAGAGCCCGGGCATCATGCAGGGCTATCATAACCAGCCTGACCAGACGTCGGAGGCGCTGACCGAGGACGGCTGGCTACGCACCGGCGACATCGGCGAGGTCGACGATCGCGGCTTCTTGCGGATCACCGATCGCAAGAAGGACCTGATCAAGACGAGCGGCGGCAAGTACATCGCGCCGCAGTCGATCGAGGGCAAGCTCAAGTCGACATGTCCGTTCTTGAGCCAGGTGATCGTCCACGGCGACAAGCGCAACTTCGTCACCGCGCTCGTCACGCTCGACGAGGAATCGACGATGAAGTGGGCGAAGGAGCAGAGCGCGCTCTCCGGCAAGACCTACGCGGAGATCGTGAAGACCCCCGAGGTCAAGGCGATGCTGTCGCCGTTCTTCGACGAGGTGAACAAGAGCCTCGCGAAGTACGAGTCCGTGAAGCAGTTCGCGATCCTGCCAAACGACCTCACGATCGACGAGGGCGAGCTGACGCCGAGCCTCAAGGTCAAGCGCAAGGTCGTCGAGAAGAAGTACGCGGGGCTGCTCGACAAGATGTACGAGGGCGCGATCGCCGACGCGTGAAATGAGGGCGCGGCCCTGCGCGTTGTGATCGCTTCCCTGGTCTGCCCATGATCGCTACACCTGTCTCGTCGTTCCGTTCACTGCTCGGGCTGACCGCACGCCTGGCTGCCTGCCTTTCCGTCGGGCTCGGCGTCAGTCTCGGGCTCGGCGCTGGATGCCACAGCAAGTCGACGTCGGAACCCGCGACCGGTTCGGCGGCGCGCGAGGATCTCGAGGTCGCGGGCTCGCCGGCGGATGCCGCGCCGGTCGCCGAGTCGCCCTTGCCGCCGCCGCCGATCAGCGACGCTGCCGCCGCCACCGAAGTCGCGTCCCCACCGCCGATCGCGCCGCTCGCCGCGGGCGTGGACTTCCTCGACGACGCCAAGCTGCTCTACCGGATCGCGGCATGCGGGCAGCTCCGAGGTGAGGAGACGCCGCTTCCCGAGGGTCTTGCCGCGGCCGCGCCCCAGCGCGACAGGCTCGCGAAGATCGTCGAGCGGCACTGCAAGAAGATCCACGAGAACCTCGCGAAGTTCCGCGCGCAGTACTTCGAGAAGAACCGCGACTGGTTCGACAAGGTGATCCCAAAGGACGTGCCGAAGACGGTCGTGTATCCGTTCGGCGGCGGCGACCTGTTATCGGCGCTCGTGGCGTTTCCCGACGCGTTGGAGATCACGACGATCTCGCTGGAGCAGGCGGGCGATCCGCGGCGGCTGCGCAAGCTCGATATCAACGCGATCGATCGCAGCCTCGGTGCGCTGCGCGCCGAGATCGGCGGGCTGATCTCGGTCGGCTCGAACACGAGCGAGAACCTGTCGAGCCAGCAGCGCGGCGATCTCCCCGGCCAGGTCAGCTCGTTCCTGCTCGGCCTGGTTGCCGCCGGTCACGAGCCCGTCGCGATGCGCTACTTCTCGCTCACCGACAGCGGCAGCATCCGTTACCTCGAGCAGGCCGACATCGCAGCGATGGACGCGAAGGGCGGCAAGACGCTCAAGCACGACTGGCACTCGCCGAACTTCTCGGAGGCGTTCCAGAACGTCGAGATCCAGTTCAAGACGCCCGGCGATGTCGTGCCGCGCGTGCATCGCCACATCGGCTGGAACCTCGGCGACGACTACCTCGCGAAGAACCCGCAGCTGCTTCGCCACCTCGAGGCGAAGGGCAAGGTCACGCTGCTCACCAAAGGCGCGAGCTATTTGCTGTGGCGCGGCGACTTCTCGAAGATCCGGACCTACATGCTCGAACACCTCGCGTGGATGCTGTCGGACTCGACGGGGATCCCGCCGGTGTATGCGCGCCGCGCCGGGATGGTCCAGGAGACCTACGGCAACTACAACGGCGCGTTCCTCGAGGGTGCGCAGGCCGGCCCGACCGACGAGTCGATGATCGAGATGTGGCTGAAGCAGCCACGCCGCCGCCTGCCGTTCCGCTTCGGCTACGTCGACAAGGACAAGCAAGCGCACGTCATGGTCACCCGTCCGAAGGCTCGTTGACGCACACGCGCACCCGTAGGCCGCCCGCTCGCGCTGGCGCGGGGGTAGGCTAGGGGTATGGCTCACTCCCCGGGATTCCTCAAGCTCGTCACCGATGCGCGGCAGCACGTCCGCGAGACCACCGTGCCGGCGATCGCCGAGCGCTTGCAGCGCGGCGACAAGTTCCACTTTGTCGACGTTCGCGAGGACGACGAGTGGCGGGCCGGCCGCGCGCGGGGCGCGATCCACCTCGGCAAGGGCGTGATCGAGCGCGACATCGAAGCCAAGATCCCGAACAAGGACGACGAGATCGTCCTCTACTGCGGCGGAGGCTCCCGCTCGGCGCTCGCCGCCGAGGCACTGCAGAAGCTCGGTTACACCAACGTCGTGTCGATGGACGGTGGCATCTCCGGGTGGCGCGAGGCGAAGCTGCCAGAAGACAAGGACTGAGGATCACTTGCGCGGGCGTGCGATGCCGTAGCGATCGAGGCGGTTCAGCAGCACGCGCCGCGTGATCCCGAGGAGCTTCGCGGTCCGGGTCTGGTTACCGGCGCACTCCTCGAGTGCCGCGAGGATCCGCTCGTGCTCGAGCTGCTCGACGGACGTCTTGAGATCGGGATTTGCGGGCCGGGCGTCGGCGATCCCGAGACCGGCCGAGGCGGGATAGGGGGGGCGGGCTTCGCTCCCCGAACCGGGCAGCGGCGGCGGCATCGTCGGTACGCCCGAGCGCGCGCGCGACGCGAGCGGCGGCGGCGGTGGTGGTGGATCGCTGCGGCGAGGCATCGCCATCGCGCCCGAGGCCTCGCGATCGTGGTGCGTGGCGATCGTCCGGCCCATCCGCTCGAGCGGGAGATGCGTATCGGTGATGACGTCGCCGTGGCACAGCAGCAGGGCGCGGTGGACGACGTTGCGCAGCTCGCGGATGTTGCCCGGCCACGCGTAGGCCTGAAGGGCCGCGACCGCGCTCGCGCTCAGTCGCGGCCGCGATCGGCGATGCATCTGCTCGCAGAGGCTCGCGATGAACACCGCGGCAAGCGGCTCGATCTCGGATGCGCGATCGCGGAGCGGGGGGATCTCGAGCGGGAAGACGTGCAGCCGGAAGAACAGATCCTGGCGGAAGGTGCCGGCGGCGACGTCGGCCTCGAGATCGCGGTTGGTCGCGGCGATGAT
>JBKJUF010000601.1:0-14639 GCA_046590445.1 Kofleriaceae bacterium | reverse complement strand
AGAGTCGGCGCGACAAGCGGCGGGAACACGAACGGGCCGAACCCGACGCCCGATCTCCGCCCGCGGTCCGACGCGCTGCAGTCGGCGATTCGAAGCTCGGTGATCGCTTGATTAAGGTCTAGAGCGAGCTTCACCGTCGAGCGATTGGTGTCCGAACATCCACGGGTCTGAGCGCGGCCGGAGCGTCTTCTGCTGCGAGCCGTCGATGCACTTGGCGGCATCGGGCGGAGCATGCTCGGGCGAGCGAGCTGCTATCATCGGAGCGCGTTGGAGGCGGGTCATAACCTCGGGCGATATCACCTCCTGCGCCTGCTCGGGTTCGGCGGAATGGGCGAGGTGTATCTCGCGAGCTCGCGCGGCGCTGCGGGCTTCGAGAAGCTGGTGACGGTCAAGGTCCTGCGCAAGCAGATCAGCCACAACCCCGAGCGCATCAGCGACCTGATGCGCGAGGCCTTCATCGGCGTGCGCCTCGATCACGAGAACATCGTCCAGGTATTCGATCTCGGCGAGCACGAGGGCACGTACTTCTTGGTCATGGAGTACGTGCGCGGGTTCTCGCTGCGCGAGGTGATCTCGTTCACCGCGGAGCATCACGAGCCGCTGCCGTTTCGTCCGATCGTGCACGCGATCCGCTGCATCGCGGACGCGCTCGATTATCTGCATCGCGTTCGCGGACCGCATCGGAGGCCGCTCGGGCTGATCCATCGCGACGTCAGTCCGTCGAACATCCTGCTCGGTGCAGAGGGCCGCATCAAGCTCAGCGACTTCGGCGTCGCCGGCATGGCGCACGATGCGGCGCGCGCGGGTGCGGTGATCGGCAAGCCGCGGTACCTGCCACCCGAGGCGCGCCACGGCGAGCGGGCGACCCAGAGCTGGGACCTCTACGCGCTCGGCGTCGTGCTGCACTCCGCGCTCGGCGGCGACGCGGATGTCGAGCAGAGCGGCAACGCCGGCGTCTCGGCGATCGGTGCGCGGCTGAGGCCGCTCGCGGAGATCCGTCCGGATTGTCCGCGCGAGCTCGTCGAGCTGGTGCAACGAGCGACCGCTCGCGATCCGGAGACGCGCCAGACCGATGCCGCGACCTTTCGCGAGCTGCTCGATGCGGCGCTGCCGCGGCAGGCGGACGACGTCGACTCCTGGCGCGGCTGGCTTCAGGACCTCTACAGGCGCGACGACTTCGTGGCCCGGTTCGGCACGCTGCCATATGTCGAGGACCTCGTCCCCGATCTCCAGTCCCAGCCCGCGCAACCGAGCTCGGTCGCGTACGTCGAGACGGTCGTCGTCGATGCCCTGCACCCGATCCGATTCGGGATGAGCCCCGCGCTCGGCGTGACCACGGCGCGATTGCAGGGAGAGCGCGTCGCGGGCTGGCTGAAGAAGCGCATCGACCGCGATGTGCGGTCCGTCGTGTTCGCCGATTACCGCGCGCTCGTCGAGGCGATCGCCGAGGGTGAGGTCGACTTCGCGTGGATGCCGCCGGTGTCGCTCATCCAGGCGGCGGAGCGCGGTGTTGGCGTGGTCGCGCTCGTGCAGCGGTACGGACGGCCTACGTACGAGTCGGTGATCGTGGTCAAGGCGGACTCGCCGGCGCGGACGCTCGCGGATCTGCGCGGCAAGTCGATCGCGTTTGTCGATCGCGATTCGTCGAGCGGCTACTTGTTCGTCGCGGATCTGATTGCTCGCGAGCTCGGTCCGCCAGCGGCCGTCTTTCGCGAGCAACACTTCCAGGGCTCGCACAAGGCGGTGTGCGATGCCGTGTTGCGCGGCTGGGTCGATGCCGGGACGACGTACGTCGTACGCGATACGCTTGGCGTGATCGTCCATTCGGGTTGGATCGATCTACTGGAGCACCGCGACGAGCTGCGCGTGCTCGCGATCACGGATGGGATTCCTTGCGATGCGATCGCGTCGCGGCCCGGTCTCGCGCCGGGCTTGTCGGAGCGCGTCGCCAAGACGATCGCAGACGTCGACCCCGACGACGTCGAGGGCCGCGCGGTGCTCGCCGAGGTCTTCCACACGACGGGCATGGTGCGCGCCGACCTACGGACCTATGATGTCGTGCGCGAAGCCATGCACCGGATGAGCCGGTTGAGCGAGAGCTGATCTCCGCTGGGGTGGTGACCGCCGGCGCTTCGCCGCGAGGTTCGCGAAGATCTTCGCGCTCGCGAGGTGGCGGTGCGCGGCTTCATCTTCGTCAGCTCGTCCGCGTGAAATGTCCGCTGATCGTGCGGCGGCTCGGATCACCTTTTCGTGGGTTGATCCGTCGCAACCGTCGCAACCGATCTCGTCCTACCGAACCGCGATCGTGTGTCCGCACCAAGCTCGGCCCCCGAATCCCTCATCGACTGGCCTATACTTTGATCGTGGCGTTGCTGCGATTCATCGGGCTGGTGGCGGTGGCAGCGGCATGTTCGTCGCCGACGAAGAAGTACGGTCCGCTCGTCACGCTCGAGAAGGTCGAGACCATCGAGGTCGGCGGCGGTGCGTACGTCGAGCCGATGATCTTCGAGGCGAACGGACCGATCGCGTGAAGCTCTCGACGTACGGCGGCGGCCCCAACGCGATCGGCCAGGCCGTGATCTCCGACGAGCGCGGCGTGGTTGTCTCGATCAACGGATCTCCCGATGGCTGGGCGGCGGATCGTTGGCGCCGGATCAAGCGTGATGAAGGCAAGACGTACGACGCGCATCGCTTCACGGTGAAGCTCACACCCAAGACCGGCCGTACGCCGATCGAGCTACGCGATGCGTGGACCGCGTTCGAGACCGTCATCGCCGACGAGCAGGGGGACCTGCTGATCTCTTTCGGTCGCCCAGCCAACGCGATCCGGATCGACGATCCCACCGAGAAGCTTCTCGAGCGCGAGATGATCATTCGGTTCGGTGGCGGCTTGTACGTGACTTGATGACGCAGAACCCCGACCCCCGCGCCACGATGGTCGAGGTCCCCTCGACGCCCAGCATGCGTGCCGGCGAACCGAGCGGCCGGCTGTGTCTCGTGGTGATCGGCGAGGGGCTCGACGCGAGCTATCCCCTCCCCGACGGTGGTCGGATCGAGATTGGCCGCTCACCCGAGATGGACATTCGCATCGATCACCCGTCCGTCTCACGCAGCCACGCGATGCTCACGATCGGTGAGACGCTGGTGCTGGAGGATCTCGGCAGCGTGAGTGGCACGCGCATCCGCGATCAATGGCTCAAGGGAACCGCGACTGCCGAGGTTGCGCTCGGCGAGCCGTTCGACGTCGGGTCGGTGATGATCGTGGTCCAGCAGCGAACCGCGCCGAACCAGAAGCGTCACATCTGGGCGCACGGCTACTTCGAGGCGCGGGTGGAGGAGGAGTGTGCACGCGCGCAGCGCAGTGAGTCGACGTTCGCGGTGATCCGGGTGCACTGTTCGACACCCGACACCGGCCGCGCGGCCGAGAACTGTCTGTGTCGCGCGCTGCGCACGATGGACGTGATCGGCTACTACGGCCCTTCCGAGTACGAGGTGCTCGTGGTCGACACCAAGCCCGACGACGTCGGGCTCGTCGCGGCCAAGCTCGGCGCGGCACTCACCGAGGCCGGTGCGTCGTCGAGCATCGGCGTGGCGATCTATCCGACCGACGCGCGCAACTCGTACGAGTTGTTGTCGCGGGCAACGGCCGCGGCGCTCGGCCAGCGCGGCGGGCCGTCCGCGGCAGGGCCGCTGGTGATCGCGAACGTCGCGCTCCAGAACCTCGATCGCATCGTCGAGCGGATCGCCGGCGGGACGATCAGCGTGCTGGTCACCGGCGAGACCGGAGTCGGCAAGGAGGTCCTCGCGGCGCGGATCCATCGGCTGTCTCGCCGCGCCGACAAGCCGTTCTTGCGACTCAACTGCGCCGCGCTGTCGGAGTCGCTGCTCGAGAGCGAGCTGTTCGGGCACGAGAAGGGGGCGTTCACCGGCGCGGTCCAGGCCAAGGCTGGCTTGCTCGAGACCGCCGATGGCGGCACCGTATTCCTCGACGAGATCGGCGAGCTGCCGCTGAGCATCCAGGTCAAGCTGTTGCGGGTGATCGAGGAGCGTCACGTGCTGCGCGTCGGCGCGCTCAAATCACACTACATCGACGTCCGGTTCGTCGCGGCGACCAACCGCGACCTCGAGATCGAGATCACCCGCGGCATGTTCCGCCCGGATCTCTACTTTCGACTCAACGGCATCACGCTCGTGATCCCGCCACTCCGCGAGCGCACGTCGGAGATTCCGGACCTCGTGGCGACATTCCTGCGCACGTTCGCCGAACGCGACGGCGGTACCGAGATTCCCAAGGTGACGCCCGCGACGATGGCACTCCTGCGTGACTACAGCTGGCCCGGCAACATCCGCGAGCTACGCAACGTCATCGAGCGGGCGATGCTCCTCAGCGGTGGCGGACCGATCGGGGTCGACCACGTGCCGGTCGACAAGCTGCGCGCGGCCAGCAGGCCATCGATCCCACCCGCGCCGCCGGCGTTCACGCGGCCACCACCCTTGATCGCCGATGAGCCGCCGCTCGAGACGATCGCGGACGAGCGCGCCCGGATCATCGAAGCCCTGACCCGGGCGGGTGGGAACCAGACCGAAGCTGCAAGCCTGATGGGCATCTCGCGCCGTACGTTGATCAACCGCGTGATCCACTTCCAGATCCCCAGACCTCGCAAGAAGTGATGTCCGTAGAAAGCCAGGTTGAATGATCTGGACGCCAGTTCTATCCGGCGCCGACGCAGACCGTGCACGAACGTTCGTTGCCGCGGCGGTCCGCGAGCTGGCCACACGTGAGGTCGTCGATCCATCGCTCGGTTACGGCGAGGCCGGGATCGCAATCCTCCACGGCTACCGGGCGCTGGTCGGGGAGCCTGACGGAGCGGAGCAAGCGTTCGCGATCCTCGCGCGCGTCCTCGATCGCCTCCTGGCCAGACCGCAGCCGTCCCTGTTCGACGGCTATGCAGGGGTCGCGTTTGCGCTGCACCATCTCGCAGCCGTTTTGGGGGATGGCGAGGAGGCGCTCGGCGACCTCGATGCGTTGATCGTGGAGGCGCTCGCCGTGGACACGTGGAACCGCGAGTGGGAGCTACAAACCGGTCTGGTGGGGCTGGGTATGTATGCGATCGAGCGTGGCTCGAATCCGATGGTTCAGCGTGTCGTGCACCACCTCGCGGCGCGAGCGGAGATGTGCGCCGAGGGGATTACCTGGAGGGCGTATACCAAGACGCACCCACTCGGATACTACGACCTCGGGATCGCACACGGGGTTGCGGGAGTGATCGGGTTCCTCGCCGAGGTGTGCGCACGTCCCGGTGCGCCGACCGTCGCGTGCGATCTGTTGGTCGGCGCGGTCCAGTGGCTGCGGACCAACGAGCGGCCCGACGTCACCCCGGTCTACCCGATGGTTCTCGCTGGTGGGCCCACGTTCGACGGCATCCTCGATGGCTGGTGTTTCGGCGATCCTTCGACCGCGCTCGTCCTGGTCCGCGCAGGGCAAGCGCTCGACGAGCCGAGCTGGATCGCGGCAGGTCATGCGCTCGCGATCCGCGCGGCACGCCGGACCAACGACGAGCTGGCGACGATCTCGATCGACGCCGCGTTGTGCCACGGCACGATCGGTCACGCCCACATCTTCCACGTGCTGGGCACGGCGCTCGGTGATGCCGAGTTGCTCGAAGCCGCGCGGCGATGGTACGTGCGAACGCTCGACCGTACGGTGATCGCCGAGGTCTCCGGGTCGGGGCTGCAAACTGGTCTCGCCGGGATCGCGCTCGGCGTCCTTGCGGGCTACACGAATGTCGATCCGGCGTGGAACCGGATCCTCGTACTACGCTGACAGTGTTCCGACGTCGCGCGAGGTTGTCGCGACCGCGACATCGCAGGTCAGGAGGCGATCCCACCCTGGCTCCTCTCCGCCGAGTGCCGCGAGCAACGCGAGCCCGATGCCGGCGGCGCCTTCGAGAAAGTCCTGTCGCGTATCGGGCGCATCGGGGACGGTGCGGTCCTGGACCTGGTGGTTCGCGAAGAACCCGGCGATGCCTTGCCCGGGCTGGCGCATGGCAAGCGCGCGCTCGAACCACCGGACCGCAACGGTGCGGAAGGTCTCATCACGACTCGCTTGATAGCAGCGGTTGAACAGGTGCCCGATACCGACCGCCCCGTGGCACATCCCCGGATCGTCGGCCCTACACATCTCGAACGGACGGTCACGCGCTTCGGTGGCAAGTTGACGCCACTCCTCGATCGGTGTGCCGAGGTGGGTCGCGGCTGCCCACATCGATGTTGCAATGCCGATGTCGCCGTAGCACCAAGCAGTGCGTGCCTGTCTCGGCTGTTTTCCTGGCACGACCCAGGGAGGAAACCGACCGAGCGGGTTCGGCGGAAGGCGCTGTGCCCGCAGCCAGCGCGTCGCATCGTCGGCGAGAGCCCGTGCGCGTGCTGCGGTCATCGAGTCCGCGGCGGGCGAGGCGGCGATTCGGGCAAGCACGCTGATCGCACCAGGCAGACCATGTGCGACCCCGCAGTTGAAATAACCTGCCGGGGCGTCGGTGGCCTGGTGTGGCGGGAGGAGATCCACATCGGTATACCAGGTGGCGCCGTGGTCATCGCGCCACACACGGAGCTCGAGCAGCCGCACGATCTCGGCCAAGCCTCTTGCACCCGCCGCGGCACCGACCAGGGTGCGCTCGAGAAAGTACACGGCGTGGCCCACCAGGCCGGAGATCAGATCGTAGGAGCCTCGAGATGGATGGATGGTTAGCGCATCCAAGAGGATCTGATCGAGGTCGTCGAGGAGTGGCGCCTCGCCATCGCTGATATGAGAGAGCACCCAGCCCGCTCCGGCGAGTCCACCATAAAGCGCGGTGTTGGTGACGGGGGCTCCGAGATGGTCTGCTACGTCGGTGAGCAGGGCATCGGTTGCGGCGTCATAGTGGCGTGTCGTGGTCTCGTCGTCGAACGCGCCGCCAACATAGGCCCAGAATAACGTTCGAGCGGAGGGGTATTGCGCGAGCGTTGGATCTTCGATCCCTTTGCCGAGCTCGATGACCACGTCGCGAGCCGTGGTGGCGAGGTCTCCCACCAGGATCGGCTCCCAGGCCATGGCTCTAGCCTTCTTCCGTCTTGTGATGGCCGTGAGTAAGACCCGTTCAAGCCGTGCGTGCGTTACCGGTGCTCATCCACTGTGGGTATCTAACAACCCCGCCCGGTCGTGTGGGTGTTCGGGCAGGTGGCTCCACCCACAATGCCCTTGAGCTGATCAGTGGTCAGGTTTTGCTGGAGCGGCTGGATCGTGTCCTTCTTGAGGACGAGTTTCTTGGGGTCTTGTTTCTTCATAGTCGTGGCTCACGAAGCACGTTCTGTTCCTAAAAATACAGTAATCTATACTGCTATTTCATTGCTTTTTTGCACTTAACGTCTCGTTGGTGATGTACTTGAGATGCAACTCGGCTACTTTGAAGTGCAACTCTGGTCTGGTTCGACCAACACCAATCCTCTGTCTGTCACCACGTAAGGAACCTCACAGCTCATGATGTGGTCGAGATTGCCGGCGGTTGGGGGAAGCCCCCAGATCGTGACGGTTCCCTCGTCGTTCCCCACCACCACGTACCGACCATCCGGTGAGTACGTCGCGGTCCACGCGGGCACGTGATCATCGCTCGTCAACACCCCGATCAACTCGCCATTCGTTGCATCCCAGATCCGTGTCGCCGAGTCACGGTTTGCGGTGATGGCAAATCTTCCGTCGGGACTCCACCGAGCAGTCATGACCTCTGCCAGGTTGGGTAACCTGACCACCTCGGCGCCGTTGCTCGCGTGCCAGATCTGGGCCCCGGATGCCGACGAGCCCAAGACCAACTCGCCCGTCGGATCGAACTCGGCCGTCAAGATGGTGTTGTTGGGGTCCGACCAGCGTACGCCCTCGCTCCCGGTGGTCACATCCCATTGTCGAATGGTGTTGTCATTGGCCGTCGTCACCGCCGTGTCGCCCTTCGGTGAGATCGCGATGGAGAAAATCCGCGCGTGGCTACGGTTGATCAGCGGGGCGACGTTGCCCTGCAGCCACCACACCCGCGCCGTACCATCCGAGCTCGCCGTGGCAAGACCGCCGCCATCGGGCAGCCAGGCAACGTCGTTGATCCGATCGTCGTGGCCTGCAAGCGAGCCCAACTTCGCAGCCGTTCTCGCATCCCACAGGTGGACGATCCGGTCGAGACCGACCGTCACGATCGTTCGATCGTCGGGACTGAACCGCGCGCGTGTGACTGCGCCTGGTTGGCGCATCTCGAACACCTGCTTGCCCGACGCGCGATCCCACACGCGGGTCGTGCCATCCACACCGGCGGTGACCACACGGCTGCCATCGGAGGAGAACTCTGCGGAGTAGACGATACCTGTGTGCCCGACGAGGCGCGTGACGGGGAGCTGAGGCTCGGTGCTCCACACGATCGCGCGGTGGTCCCAGCTCGCGGTGAGCAGGTGATGACCCGATGGATCGTACTCAGCTCTCGTGATCGGGGCAGCGTGTCCGATCAACTTCGCCTCACGCCGCCCGGTCGCCACATTCCAGAGCCCTACCGTCTTGTCGTCCGAGGCCGTCGCCAGCTGGCGCCCATCGGGTCTGAACGTCACCGTGTTGACCGCGGCTTCGTGTCCAGCCAGCACGCGAACCTGTGCTCCAGTGGTCGCGTCCCACAGGACCGTGGTGCGATCCATCGACGCCGTCGCGATGACGGCACCGTCGGGGGAAAACACCGCCGCGGTGACACGCTGACGATGGCGAAGCAGGAAGCTCCGGGCTCCCGTGGTGACGTCGAACACGCTCGCTGTCGCGTCGCTCGATGCCACCAGCACACGACGTCCATCAGGGGCGAACTGCACGAAGTTAATCTGCCCGGCGTGGTTCGAATTCTCTGCGACCAGCGCTCCGGTCGCGAGGTCCCAGATCCGCACGGCCCCTCGGGTGTCGCCGGCAGCGATGGTCCTGCCATCCGGGCTCACCGCTGCGGGCATTGCCGCGACGAGCGCCGGGGGCGGATGGGGGGTCACTTGCAACGTCGCTCTCCGGACGCCAGACGTCACGTCCCACTGTTCGACCACGTCATCGACCCCGATCGTCACGGCGATCTGGTCGTCGGCTGAAAACACCGCCGCCTGCAACTTCTTTGAGCGGCCGCGCAACGTGGTGCGCTTCACACCCGAGTCGGCGTCCCACACGATCGCGGAGCCGTCATGACTCGCGGTCATGATCGCTTGGCCGTCCCGGCTGAACGCCAGGGCGACGACCGGTCCGCTGTGGACGAGGTCGAACAGGAGCTTGCCGGTCGCCCGATCCCAGACGCGCGCGCGGTTGTCATATCCACTCGTGATGATCCTCGTCCCATCTGGGGTGAACCGCGCAGCGGCCACCCAGTTGTCGTGGGCAAACTGGCGCTCCTTGTTCGCGATCGCGCGGACCCCGAACGCCACCGCGAGGTCGTGCTCCGGGCCCCGAGCATCGAGCTTGCGTGCAGCCTCGAGGTAGGCGAGGCCGGCCATCGGGTCGCCCGCGATCACCAGTCGTCGACCCTGTGATTCGTACTGGGTCCGCAGGTTCGTGCGCAGCTTCGCCGCGTTGTCCTCGGCAACCGTGCGCTGGCGGGCGACGCTCGCATTGAGGACCACCAAGCCGATCACGCCGATCAACAGCAACGAGAACGCGAACGTGATCGCGGCGACCCGCCGTCGGCCGGTGCGGACTGCGTCGGCGACGCTCGCGTTCGAGAACGCCGTATCGACCCCGGACAGGGTTCCGGAATGGCGCGCGCGCCACAGGCGGTACTCGGCGAGCGCGTCGCCCCGCCACAGCAGGCCGCTCGGGCGGCCACGATCCTCCCACTGGCGGGCCGCGACGCGCAGCTGATCCCGTAGTCGTGCACCTTCCGCGTCCTCGCGCCGCCAGGTGACGAGCCGTGGCCAGGCGGTGATCAAGGTCTCGTGGGTGATCTCGATCTGCTCTCCTCCGGTCGGGCTGTCGGCGCTGACCAGCAGCCGCGCCGCGATCAGCTTCTCGACGACGGCCGCGGCGCGGGCATCCCCGCCCAGGATCTGCGCCAGCTCGTCGCGGCCGAGCACGGCGCGGATCCCATCCGCGGTGACGGCCTGACGGAACACCTCGCGGACGAGGCGCTGCTCGTCGGGCATCATGGTCGCCAGCATGGTCTCCGCGTGCTGTGCGAGCGCTCCTCCGACGCCGCCGAGCGACGTATAGGCCTTGCGCGAGATCTGGTGAAACCGCCGATCGCGCAGCTCCCACAGCTTGCTCCCGGTGAACGACAGGAGCGCGAGCGGACTGCGGGTGTCGTGGAGCGCTTCGACCATCTCGGTCGCGAGCTCCGGATCGTCGAGCTCGTAGCCGGCCTGGCGCAGCGGCTCGAGCAAGATCCGTTTCAGGTCGTCTGGGTCCGGCGTCGTGAGCAGGTGAAGTGCCGGTGCGAGTCGTGAGCGGAGCGCCTGGAGTGACTCTGCATGAAGGAGAAAGTCATCGCGCAACGTGAACACGACGCGGACCGGCTCGTCGGGGGACCGCGCGGCACGAACGAGTGCGTCGGCGAACCGCTCGCGCTCCGCGACGTCGTCGCAGAGCGTGAACAGCTCTTCGAGCTGATCGATCACGATCAGGGTGGTGCCCTTGCTGCCGCGGGACCGCAACAGCTCGCCGAGGCTCGCCGGGTCCCTCGCGAGCTCGGCGCGAAGCACCTTCGGATCGACGATGTTCGCAAGCCGGACGGCCAGGCTAACGAGTGGCGAGCTACCCGGCCGAACGATGATGACGCGCCAATCATCCGGCAAGGCCGGCACCACGCCGGCCTGGACGAACGAGCTCTTGCCGGCACCCGAAGGCCCAACCACCGCGAGCAGCGGCTGGGCACGCAGGCGGTTGACGAACGCCTCGGTCTCGCGCTCGCGGCCAAAGAACCGTGAGGCTTCGTTCGAGGTGAAGGCGGTGAGACCCGGATACGGGCAGATCTCCTCACCCGAAGTACGCAGGGATTCTCCCGACTCGTGAACCAGCCCGCCGATCACCTCCCACAAGGTCTCGTCTTCGATCTCGAACGTCTCCGGAACCGCAATCAAGCGGGCGCCCCTTCGACCCTTTCCTTCGACGAAGAACAGCTGGTCGGAGCCCCCGGGTGTGGGCGCGCGGAGCTGGACGAACGGCCACAACGACAGGATGGGTAACCCGGTCGCGTCGACGATCGCCGGCTGCCCCTTCACGAGCGGCAGGCCACGCGTCGCGATCTGCGAACCATCACCAGCTCCCCCCATCCAGCTCGTGACCCCGTCGTCACCAGGCACCACCAGCGGATACTCGCTGAGGAACCGGAGGGCCACGAGCATTCGCTCGACCAGCGGCATCGCGGTCGTGAGGAGCTCGCGAACCTGGGCGTCGCTGGTGGTCGTGTCGCCCTCGTTGAGCGCGATGAGCTGGGGCAGCGGCCCGTTCGAGCTGTCGAGGAAATCGATCAACTCGGGCATCGGATACGCGGCGCGTAGATCGGAGAACGGCGCGCACAGGTCTCTCGCGAGCGCGATCCACTCGGCATCCGGAAGTACCCGCAGCCGCAGCCGGCGCAACGCCGTGCCGACTCCTGACTCGCTGAGGGCTCCTGCACCGACGTGGGAGTGAGCCGCAAGGGCGACGACGCCGACAAACCGGGCGACGACGCGCACGAGTTGCCACAACGCGTCGCGAGCCTGGTGCGCATTGCGCGCGGTGTGGAGCGCACTGACCGCACGCGCGAGCGGGCGTGGCGCGCGCCCGAGCACCTCGATCCGGAGGGTGTCATCAAGGCGCGGCAACCCTTCGAGCTCCTCGGCGATCCCGCTCGCGGCCCGAAACGCGGACGCGAGCTCGAGCGCGCTCGCGAAGCGGTCCTCCGGACGCTTGGCCATCGCGCGCGCGATCACGGCGTCGAGCGGCGGAGGAAACTTCAGGCCAAGCGGCGGTGGCGCTTGCATGGCGTGAGCCATCGCGATCTCCATCCGGGTGGCGCCGATGAACGGCGGGACCGTTGTCAGTGCCTCGTAGCTGAGGACGCCGAGCGCGTAGATGTCGGTGCGAGCGTCCGCCGTGGCGGCGTCGGTCCACTGCTCCGGTGCCATGTACAACGGCGACCCGATGACGCTGCCGTCTTCCGTGAGGCCCCCCCCGGAGCTGCGACCGCCGGCGGGCTCGATCGCCGCGGTGTCCGCGAACGAATCCGGCAAGCCGTCGACCCCCGCTGAGCGCTCGCCGCTCGCCTCGAGGGGTGGCTCGGTCTCGCCATCATTGGCGAGCTTCGCGATCCCGAGGTCGAGCAGCTTGGGGAGAAGCTGTCCCGCACGCACCCGCACCATCACGTTGGCCGGCTTGAGGTCGCGGTGGACGATCCCCTGCTCGTGGGCGGTCTGCACCACCTGGCAGATCCGTTCGAGGAGCGGGACGAACCGCTCGAGGGAGATCGCGCCTTTGGTCTCGAGCAGCCGATCGAGCGGCGTACCGCGCACCAGCTCCATCGCGATCCACATCAGCCCGTCGGGTTCGGCGCCAAAGGCATAGATATGGGCCGCGTATGGATGGTCGAGCCGCGACGCGAGGCGGGCTTCGCGCAGGAACCGTTGGATCACGTTCTCGCTCGCGCGAAGTCGAGCGTGAAGAACCTTGATCACCGCCTCGCGTGCGAGTGCGGGTTGTTCGGCGCGGAACACCAATCCGAACCCGCCGCTCGAGACCTGCTCGCGGACGATGAACTCGCCGAGCCGTCGTCCGACGAGGGCCACCGCGTCGCGAGACTCGCCCTTCACGTGCATGAGAGTCCCAGAAAGCTCAGACCTTGCGCGTTCTCCGGCTACCAAACTGCATGCCAAATCGGGCCGGCCAACGTCCCTTGGGCGCGCCGCGAGGGCCTCGCCGGCTTCGTCGCGGTCACCGCCGCCGCTTCGCCGCGAGGTTCGCGAACACCTTCGCGCTCACGAGGTGGCGGATGCGCGGCTTCATCTTCGTCAGCTCGTCGGCGTGAAACGTCCGCTGATCGTGCGGCGGCTCGGCGCGCTCGGTCTTGTTCATGATGCTGATCGCGTGCGTCGAGTGCGGGAGCCCGAACACGTGGCCGAGCTCGTGCGCGAGCGTGCGTTCCCAGGCCCGCGTCGAGACGATCACGAACTTGCGGATGCCCTTGCGCCAGGTCACGCCGTTCGCCTGCGCGCCCGAGGTGTCGATGTCATCGAGCTGGCCGGTCAGGAACAGATCGATCACGCCGGTACCGAGCCTGGCCCCGAGCGTGTCGCGCTCCTGGCGATCTTCGATCCGCGCGACCGACGCGGGCAGCGTCTCGGTCCGCACGATCCGAAAGCCGATGTCGAGCGGCGCGAAGTGGCGGTTCGCCTCGGCGAGCTGACCAGCGATCCACGTCGGCGTCGCGATCGGGCCGTCCTCGGTGATCGGTACGTGGAGCGCGATGCCGAGGCAGGTCTTGCGCGCGACATCGCAGGTCGGCGCGTCGGCGGCGAGCTTGGAGACGTCGGGGTTCGCGGCTGCGTCAGCCACGGTCGCCACGGTGCCAACGAGGAGACCGACCACCAAGCGTCCCATCACCGGAGTCTAGCCTCAGGTTACGATGACTGCCCATGGGTGGAGCATTGTGGTCGCGCTGGCGTAGTGTTCATGGCATCGCGCTGACGTACCGGTTCGTCGGGTACGCTCGCTGGTCGCATAACGGGATCGCGGCGATGTGGAGCGATCACATCGATCACGGCATCGCCGAAGACGGGTCTCCGACGGGTATCGAGCAAGCGTTTCGCTTCGAGAGCTTCCAGCCCGACCAGCTGATCCTGTGGTCGCGCTGGCGCGATCACGACGGCGCTCGGCGACTCCGCGAGCTCTATCGCGAGGCGGGCAAACCCGACGACCTCGTGGAGGTCACGCACGATCTCGCGATGACGTACGACAAGCATCCGGTGCGGGCTCGCGCGGTCGATCTCGACGCACTCCATGCACTCGCGCGAACCGCCAAGCACCTCGCCGACCTGGTCGCGAGGTGGAAGGCGCTGCCGCCGCCGCTGGTGGAGATCCCGCTACCACCGGACTTTCCGCTCGAGGTCGAGTACGAGAGCCGCAAGATCGAGCAACGCATCGAAGCGCGGCGCGAGGGCTGCGACGGCACGGAGCATTCGTTGCTCGCGCAGATCGAGCGCGACCCGCGCGACCGCCAACCGCTGCTCGTCTACGCGGACTGGCTCGAGACCCACGGCCGGGCGCACGAGGCCGACACCGTTCGTCTGCGCGATACGACCTGAGCGGCGCGCCGCTCATCCGATCAGGCGCAGCGACTCGAGCATCACGGCGCCGACCGTGAACACGATGCGAGCGACGACCGGTGCGATGATGCTCCGCCCGCCGGCGACGTACATCCAGCCGAGGCCCGCGCCGAACAGGCCGGCGCCCAGCCGCGCGGCGAGCGTACCCGGCGTGACCACCGCCTCGGCGATCGCACCGACGAGCACGGGCAGGATCGCGGGGCCGGGCGACAGCTCGAGCATGCGCTCGACGATCCAGCCGCGCAGCGCGAGCTCGTACGCGATCGCCGCGATCGTGACGATCACGATCACTACCGCCATCTGACCCGCGTTGC
>JBKJUF010000515.1:0-14176 GCA_046590445.1 Kofleriaceae bacterium | reverse complement strand
ACGCGACCAGCGCCGACTTGATTGGCAATTCTCGCGAGCGGGATGCGTGCGACCAGGCGTGAGATCGGCGCGCTATCGAGAAGCCCACCGCGGATCGAGCGCACGCGCAGCGCACGTCTCCAGCCTGCGGGCGCGCCGGCGACGTCGAGCAACATCGAGAGCAACTCGACGAACGATGGGCGCAAGACGTTGGCGAGCTCCAGCTCGCTCCACGCACGCGAGAGCAGGCGAGTGGCGACGCCGGGTTGACCGGCGAGCGCAGCCAGCGCCGTCGCGTTGATGGCGCCTGGAGCCGGGACAGCATGGAACGCGCCTTGCGTGAGAGACAAAGCAGTCCAACCAAGGAGAATCGTCATGTCGATCATTCGTCGCGCCAATCCCGAGCATCCGATGCCCACCACCCAGCGCGAGCCCGATCCGGTCCACTGGCTCCTCCGCTGGGATCCCTTCCGCCAGATGGCTCCGTCGTTGTTCTCACAACCGACGGCAGAGCTGACGTTCTCGCCCGCGTTCGAGGTCAAGGAGACCAAGGACGGCTTCATGTTCAAAGCGGATCTGCCGGGCATGAAGGAGCAGGACCTCGAGGTCAAGCTGACCGGAAGCCGGCTCACGATCGGCGGCAAACGCGAGGCCGAGCACGAGGACAAGGGCGACACCTACTACACGTACGAGCGTGCCTACGGCAGCTTCTTGCGCACGTTCACGCTACCCGACGGAATCGATGGAGATCATGTGCAGGCCGAGCTCAAGGAAGGCGTCCTGTCGGTCGTGGTACCGAAGAAGGTCGCAGCGCAGGCCAAGACCGTGACGGTCAAGACCGGCGAAACGAAGAAGTCCTGACGCCCGTGGGGATCGCCACGTTGATCAGCGTGCCGGGGGGTCCGGTCGAGATCTCGATGTCGCCGTCGTGCATCGCGACGAAGTTGTGCACGATCGACATGCCCATGCCGGTGCCGCCTTCCTTCGTCGAGAAGAACACCTGCAGCACGCGGAAGAACGGAGGTCTCATGCCTCCAATAATGCAGGCGGAGTGCGGGGGAAACCTTGCGGTCGCCGACTACGTGATCGCGGCTCGCGTCCATCGTCTGCGTCGCGCGCCCGGCACGCGGCTTGTAAAGGTCATGCGCGTGACCATCGAACAGCCGAGCAAGACAGCGATCCCGCGCACCATCGGCGAGTTGTGCTTCGGCGGAGATTGGGCGTGTGCCCACGGCGACGTCGAGACGCTGGGATACATCGCGTTCCAACTGGCGGAGCGCGCGCATGAACCGCTCCACTGCGAGCTTGTCGCACTCGCGGACACCTGCCGGTGCGATCCCGATCGAGCCACCGCCGCATGGGTGCGGCTCAGGGAGCTCGTCCAGCAAAGCATCGAGCGACCGTCCCCGTGACGTGGGCGACCGGAGAAGGGCTTCCGTATCCGCTCGGGGTCTCATGGTGTGCCGAGGATCGCGCGTACAACTTCGCGCTCTACTCGAAGCACGCCACCGCCGTGCGGCTCTTGCTGTTCGGTGATGTGGACCTCGCGACGCCGCGCCTCGATCTCGCACTCGATCCGCTGATCAACAAGTCTGGCCGCGTCTGGCACTGCCGCATCGCCGCCGCCGCCGCGCACGACTTCCTGTACTACGGCTACCTCGTCGACGGTCCGGAGCCAGCCGGTCCCTTCGAGGTCCATGCGTTCCACGTCGAGAAGCTGCTGCTCGATCCGTACGCGCGGTGCATCACGTTTCCACCGAGCTTCGATCGTGTTGCGGCGATGGACGAGCGATCGAACCTCGGGAAGGCGCCGCTCGGGATGATCGTCGCGTGCGAGCAAGCGTTCGACTGGCGCGCCGATCGCCGGCCGCGCCACGAGGCCGACGCGATCATCTACGAGCTGCACGTGCGCGGCTTCACGCAGCATTCGAGCTCCGGCGTCTCGGCCGCCGCCCGCGGCGCGTTCGCCGGCGTGATCGAAAAGATCCCGTACCTGCGCGAGCTCGGCGTCACGATCGTCGAGCTCATGCCCGTGTTCCAGTTCGATCCACAGGCCCGCGACGTCTGGGGCTACATGCCGATGAGCTTCTTCGCGCCCCATCGCGGCTACGCCGCTGGGAGCTCTCCGAGCGATTCGTTCCGCGCGATGGTCGCCGCGCTGCACGACGCCGACATCGAGGTCGTGATCGACGTCGTCTACAACCACACCGCCGAGGCCGGCACCGACGGTCCGGTCTACAGCTTCAAGGGCCTCGACAACAGCACGTACTACCTGA
This sequence comes from Kofleriaceae bacterium, assembly GCA_046590445.1. GTDB lineage: Bacteria > Myxococcota_A > Polyangia > Haliangiales > Haliangiaceae > JABFXX01. Next base: position 11,921 of record JBKJUF010000515.1, on the reverse strand, counting down.
TGAAGGACGGTGGCTACGCCGACTACGCGGGGTGCGGCAACAGCCTCAACGCGAACAACCGCTACGTGCGCAAGATGATCCTCGACAGCATGCGCTACTGGGTGCGCGAGATGCACGTCGATGGCTTTCGCTTCGATCTCGCCTCGGTGTTCGCGCGCAACCCCGACGGCTCGATCAACTTCGACGAGCCGCCGATCTTCAGCGACATCAGCGCCGATCCGCACTTCGATGGCGTGCGGATGATCGCCGAACCGTGGGACGCCGCCGGAGCCTACGAGCTCGGCCGAGCGTTCCCGGGCATCGCGTGGTTGCAGTGGAACAGCCGGTTCCGCGATGACGTACGCCGGTTCGTGCGCGGCGACCCCGGCATGACCGGCGCACTCATGCAACGACTGTACGGCAGCGACGATCTGTTCCCCGACGACGTCATCGACGCCTACCACGCGTACCAGAGCGTCAACTACGCCACCTCGCACGACGGCTTCACGCTCTACGATCTCGTCGCGTACGAGCGGAAGCACAACGAGGCCAACGGTCATGGGAACCGCGACGGGACCGACGCGAACTGGAGCTCGAGCTGCGGCTGGGAAGGCGACACCGGCGCCCCAGCGGACGTGCTCGCGCTGCGCGAGCGCCAGGCCAAGAACCTGATCGCGCTGCTGCTGCTGTCGAACGGTACGCCGATGTTGCGCGGCGGCGATGAATTCCTCCACACGCAGGGCGGCAACAACAACCCGTACAACCAGGACAACGAGACAACCTGGCTCGACTGGCGGCGGCGCGACAACCGCCCGGGCTTCTGGCGCTTCGTCCAGCAGATGATCGCGTTCCGCAAGCGGCATCCGTCGCTCGCGCGCAGCCGGTTCTGGCGCGACGACATCCGCTGGTTCGGTCCGCGCGGCGTGGCCGACCTCGCGGAGCCGCTCGTCGCGTTCTGTCTGCACGGCGCCTCGCAATGCGACGACGACCTCTACGTGATGATCAACGGTGGTAGCGAGGCGACCTCGTTCGTCGTGCAGGACGTCGGAGGCACGTGGCGTGTCGCCATCGACACGGCTCGGCCGTCGCCCGAAGATATCGAGCTCGAGCGACCGCGCGAGCTGCCGCACCCGTCGTATCTCGTCGAAGCACGCTCGATCGTCACGCTGATCCGCTAGCAAAGCGGCACGCGGTGGCGGCTTCGCGAGGACGAAGGCGCCCCTGGCGTACACCCGGTGACTTCAGGTCGCATGCGATGTGCGGACTGCCTGCTTCATCGCGAGCATCTCGCCGATGTTGTCGGTCGTGAGCAACCCGACGACCTGGCCATCGCGAACGACGGCCAGCGCGCGACCCTCGCAGCTCTGCAGCTGAGCGAGGGCGACGTCGAGCTGCGCCGACGGGCTCGTGGTCTCGCAGGTTCCCCGCATCACCGCCTCCACGGGCGTCGTCGCGCCGGTCTCAGCCAGGCCCCGGACCACGTCGGCGTGGGTGAGCATGCCGGCGAGGCGATCACCCTCCATCACCGGAAAGTCTCGCTGGAAGCCAGCGAGCGTGAGCTCCGCGGCACGCGCGAGCGAGTCACGCGGACCGACTACCCGGAAGTCGGTGATCATTGCCTGGCTCACCGACAAGCCGGTCAAGGCGGACTTGAGCTGCACCAGCGACACCTCGCCCGTCGCGCCGATCCAGATGAACGCCGCGATGATCACGAGGAACAGGTTTCCGAACAGACCCGCGATCGCGAACAGGACTGCCATTCCCTGGCCGACTCGTGCGGCGATCTCGGTCGCCCGCCGGCGGTCCATCTGCATCGCGAGGGCCGCGCGCAACACGCGGCCACCATCCATGGGGAACGCCGGCAGCAGGTTGAACCCGACGAGCACGAGGTTGATCCACATCAGCTGGGTGAGAAACGGTCCGCCCGTCATCTGGAGCTGTCGCGGACTCGTCGACGCGCCAGCCAGCGTCAGCACCCCGAACAGCGCCGCTGCGATGGCGACGCTCACGGCGGGTCCGGCGAGCGCCACTGCGAGCTCCTGGCTCGGCTTCTCGGGCATGCGCTCGAGCCTTGCGACACCGCCGATCGGCAGCAGAGTGATGTCCGTCGTGCGGACCCCGAACCGTCTCGCCATCAGGGCGTGCCCAAGCTCGTGCAGCACCACGCAGGCGAAGATGCTGAGGACCAACAAGATGCTCGTCATCGCCGCGCCGGCATCGCCGCGCAACATGGGCGTGAGGGCGACCCAGATCAACAAGAGCAGGAAGGTCGCGTGAACCTGCACGGGAATCCCGGCAATCGTTCCGAGCCGCCACGACCACCGCGTGGGTCGGGAAGTCCTCTCGCTCGCCGGTTTCCGTGGAGGTACCCGGGCTGCGTGATCGACCATACGAAGCAGACGGGCGGAGCGAGAGCTGGTCATCGGAACCTCCAAGCACAAGAGACGATGGGAGTGCGATCAGGTTCGGCGCAGGCGGTGCGTCCGGTTTGGGTAGCCGCGCAGGATCCGCGGGCGCGATCGCACTGCCACGGCATGCTCACGTGTGGATGCACGCGCCGCGCCGCGCGCTCGAAAGTCGACGATCCCCACGTGGTGCGAACGCGCCACGCCGCCAACCTGGACCCGCGCAGCGCTTGCGCGAAGCCCACGGCACGCCGGTGGCCTGCCTGATGCAACGCTCTCGATGTCATGAACATCCTCCGGATCAAGAACCGGCTGCTGTCCCGCCGTCACGAGCTGCTGTCCCGCTATCACGACGAACTGGCTCGCACGACCGAGGAGCTCGACTCGCGCGAGATCGAGGACGTCGACAACGCAAGCGAACTGTGGGACGCGCGCGTGCTGTCGATCCTCGGAAACGTAGATGCCGCCGCACTCGCGCGGATCACCGCCGCGCTTGGGCGACTCGAGGACGGGACCTACGGAACGTGCACGGACTGCGCGAGCTCGATCGAGCCGGCTCGACTGCTCGTGCTGCCCGAAACGCCGGCGTGCTACGAGTGTGCACTCGAAGCCGAACGCGCACACGGCTCCACCCAAGCGCGCACCCCACTCCGCGCGGCCGGCTGTCACGCGGTCGTCCGATCCGGACCGGGCATCGATGCCCGACCGTGACAGTCAGCGTGCCGGCATGCCGACTGCACCCCGATCGATCGTGCGTGCACTGACAACCATCTCTCCGCAGCTGAACGAGCATCTCGCACGGTTATTCCCGGGCTACCGCGTCGAACGCGTCGATCCACTCGCACCGGATACCGATGCTACGAAGGACTCGACGACGAAGGCAATCGGCTACGGGCTGCCCGTTCGCATCACGATCGCCGACGACCACGGCAACACACGCCACCTGGTGTGGCGCGTCGCGTCGTCGAACGAGCTCGGCCACGATCGCCGGGCCGATCGCGCAGCCAGCACCCTGCTCGCCTTCGACGACTTTGCGACGACCCCGCAGCACATCAAGTCGGTCGATGTTGGCGCGATCGGCGGGAACGGCGAGCTGCTCTCGCTGCGCGATGCCGGCGAGCTGTACCTGCTCACGACGTATGCGGAGGGAACGCTGTACGCAGACGATCTGAGGCGGATCGCGGATGCTGGCGTCGCGAGCGATCTCGACGTCGCGCGCGTCGACGCGCTCGCACGTTACCTCGCCGCCCTCCACGAGCCGACCGATGCCCCGCTGCGTTATCGGCGCGCGATCCGCGACCTCGTCGGTGACGGCGAGGGCATCTTCGGCATCGTCGACAGCTACCCGACCGACGTTCCCGGGGCGTCTCCTGCTCGCCTGCAGGCAATCGAGGCGCGCTGCGTCGACTGGCGCTGGCGGCTGCGCGGTCACGAGGGGCGGCTGACCCGCACGCACGGAGATTTCCACCCGTTCAACGTGGTGTTCGATCGCGACACGCAGCTGACCTGTCTCGACGCGAGCCGGGGGACGTGCGGAGATCCGGCCGACGACGTCACGGCGATGTCGATCAACTACCTGCTGTTCGCGCTCGACTGCCCCGTGGCCTGGCGGCACGGGCTCGGTCCGCTGTGGCACCGATTCTGGCGCAGCTATCGCGCCGCACGCCCGGATCCTTCTCTGACCGCGGTCGCGCCGCCGTTCTTCGCGTGGCGCGCGCTCGTCGTGAGCAATCCGCGGTTCTATCCACGACTGTCCGGTCCCGCGCGGGGAGCCCTGCTCGGCCTGGCCGAGGCGGCCCTTGCCGCAACGCACTTCGACCCGTCGTGGGCCGACGAGCTGTTCGATGCGTGAGCCGAGCGGGCTCGTCGTCTGGTTCACCGGCCTTCCGGCATCAGGAAAGTCGACGCTGGCAAACCGGGTGCGCGACCGCGTCGCTCAGCACCGCTCGTGCGTCGTCCTCGACAGCGACATCGTCCGCGATGCGCTCGGGGCCACGACCTATCACGCGACCGATCGCGACGCGTTCTATCGCAGCCTCGGGAACCTCGCAGCGCTGATCGCGAAGCAAGGTCATCTCGTTCTCGTCGCGGCGACGGCGCCGCTCCGCACCCATCGCCAGCAGGCCCGCGCGCTCGCGCCGCGGTTCCTCGAGGTCTGGGTGCGTACGCCTCTGTCGGCGTGCGAGGCGCGCGACGTCAAGGGGCTATACACCCGTGCCCGCCGTGGTGAGGCACCGACGCTTCCGGGCGTGGGCGCTCCGTACGAACCACCGCTCGCTGCCGACGTCACCGCCGACGGCGGGCTCGACGATGCAGCGGCCGACGCGATCGAACGCCTCGTGTCATGACGGCCATCGCCACTGCCGCCGTGATGCTGCGGATCAGCGCTCGCCGACGCGGACGCCACAGCATGTGATCGCCGCGGGCATCAGAGTGCAATCCGCGTCGGCGGCGCACTCCGCAGGCGCGGACCCGGTAGACGCCGGTGAATGCGCGCGCACTGCGCGACGCGCGGCGCGCGGCGCGGGCGCAAGCGCTGCGCGATGTGGTGACGGTAGCGCTCAGCCGGTCACGCTCGCCGTGATCCCACCAACCGCGTAGGCCGCACCGCCGGCGAGAGTCGCGATCACGATCACCTCCAGGCTACTGCGCCACACCGGCTTGTGGACGTACCGCGCGCGAAGGATCCCCAGACCACCAACGCAATCAGCGCGAGCCACCGAGGCCCTCACGATCCGCGCCATCCCCGCAGCCTGGGGCGCGCGATCCGCGCACCGATTTCGAGCGCACGAGCGCCGCCGCAAAGCGGGCACGTTCACCGGCCCGTGGCTGAAGCCACACGATGTGGCCAGCGACGGGCACATCAGGCGAGGCGAAGCCGCGCGAGCTCGCACGTCAACTCGGTCGGGTCCGCGTCGGCGGCCACGACATCGCGCTCGAGCGTCGAAGCAACCCGCGATGAGCTGTTCGGCGGAATGTCAAACGACAGGCAGCCTGATGTGCGCAGCACCAGCGCGGTGCCTCGAGACGCTTCGCATCAGGCAAAGAGCATGGCCGGGGCAATCCGGCCCTCGATCACATCGATCTCTGCCGGCTCGAGGATCCGCTCGCGGGATCGCGCGAGCACGCGGCACGCGGCATCGACAACATGGGCCCAGCACTGGCGGTTCACGAACAGCATGCCATCGACGTCGAGCGTCCCGCCCGCGTTTCGGTAGCCGAGGACAGCCGTCGAGGGGCCGGTGTCGAGCGGAGCGAGCAGCCCGCGCATCCATTCGCCGCGAGGATGGCAGACGAACACGCGGGCGGGCGTGGCGCGCGGGAAGCACCTCTCGATCGTGTCAGGGTCGGCGGAGATCGTGGCCTCCCGCGAATCGCGGGGCTCCGCAAATCGCCTCGGCTCGAGGAGCACGACCACGCGACTCGAGATGCCGCGCTCCGCGAGCCGACGGGCGGCCCTGCGAACCTCGCGGAGCTGGTAGGCGCCAATGGCGGCCAGCGTGATGTCCGCGGGTCCCTCGGGTGCTTCGAGCACGACCGCGCCCCGCGCGACCAGCTCTTGCGCGGACGCGGCGGCCAGCATCACCGGCAAGTCCCGTTTCGGGACCACGAGGGTCCAGATCTGCCCGTGGCTCGCGTAGACCGCCGCCATGACCGCGGCCGCGCTGTTGAAGTCGACGGGAAACAGCACGCGCGAGACATCAGCCGGCTCGCCGAGGAGTGACTCGGCAAGCGCGGGATCCTGGTGGGACTGCTCGTTCTTGCCGTTCTCGTAGGTGTGCGACGTCAGAACGATCGGGATCGACAGCCAGCGTTGTGGACGACCACTCTCCTGGCAGTGGCGGCTGAAGATGATCTCCTGGCGGAGCGCGCCGTGCATCTTGGCCCCGAAGGCTTCGTAGGTGTGCACGAGGTTGATGCCGCCCTTGTTGGCGAGGGCGGCGCAGACCACGGCTTCCTCGTTGAGGGCGGTGATCACCTTGCCGTCGATCGCCTCGTCGCCGCCGGCCTCCGGATCGGTCACCCGATGCTTGAGCAGGTCCAGCGTCGTGTCGAGGCGATTGGAGCGCATCTCGTCGGGGTTGCCGACGCGCGGACGGAGCTGCGGGTTGGCCTGGCAGATCGCGACGAAGACGTGGTCGACGGCGCGCATGGGTGAGGCAGTGTCTCCAGGCGGGAGGAAGTCGACCGAGGGCCGAACCGCCAGGTTCACGTCGCGCGTCGCCAGCGCGTGGTCTCGTTCGCGCGGTCGATTTCGGTGACGACCGAACACGGGCAACACGCGCTCGAGCTCGTCCGGCGGAACCCAGAGGTGGCGCGCGTGCTCGTTGAACAGCGCGACGAGACGATCATCGATGCGGTTGCCGAGCGGAAGGTTGTGGGCGGCGTTGGTGCCAGCGCCGTAGAATCCGAATCCCTTGACCGTCGTCGCGATGCAGTAGGGCAGGCGCGCGATCGGCCCGCTCGTCCGGTTCTCGAGTCGGCGCTCCATCTCCCAGATGGCCCACGCGAACGCCGCAGGATCTCGACCATCGATCTCGATGGGGTCGAATCCGTTGAGGCGGAGGTGCTCGGCGATCCATCGCGTCCCGCCTTGCTGCGCGGTGGTGGTTCGCTGATCGATCCGACGACCGTTGTTGATTAGAAACGGTGCGACGAGCCCGCAGTCTTCGGCCCGCCACCACCGCGGCGCCCAGTCGGGGCCGCGTTGCTCTTCGAACGCGCCATCGCTCAGAAAGGCGACCAGACGCTCGTCATGCAAGGGCATGTGGACGTACTGGAGCCCGGCGAATCCCAGGTAGCCGCCCTCCATGATCCCGCCGGCCGTGTGTGAATTGACGTGGCTGCCGCGGGGCGAAAGCGGGCGACCGTCGGGACCGAGCTCGTAGCGGTAGAAGTCGCACACGAACCGGCTCAACCCTTCGTCGGATCGAGCATAGATCGCATGCGCGGCGGTCACATTGCTGACGAGGAGGTTCACGCAGTCGATGCCCGAGACCGCGTGGCCTTGCTCGGCGATCCACGCGCGGGTATGGCCGGTCAGGGCGTTGGCCAGGAGATAGCCGACATACGCCGGCACGATATTGAGCGCGCTCCCGGTGTGACCCTCGGGCGGCGTCTTGAAGTCCTCGAGGCGAAGGGGCCGGCCATCGAGGTACACGCGGCGCGCGTAGGTGTCGTGGACGGTAAGCCACATGGCCGCCGAAGCGAGCCGGTCCGCCGCCGCCACGAGCTCCCAGAACGGGACCGCGTCACCGGTCTCCTTGAAGCAGGAGGCCATCGCTTCCACGCGACGGCACGTTTCGTCCGTGCGCTGGAGGACTCCGTATCCGTGGCTGAATGCGAGCTCGGGTCTGACCATGGCGCATGACCCTTCAGGATTCGTGCCTCGCGAATGAGGTCGGAGCCCTGACGCATACTATTCGTGCAACCAGCACCGGCCGCGAAGATTGGAAACATCAGCAAGCTGCGCGCGGGCGAGGCGCGCAACCCGAGTCGAAACGACATATCGCGCCTGGCGGCCACTGCCTCATAGGGACCGACCTTCGCGCGTCCTGCGAGCTCGGCGGGCGTGGACATCTCCGGACCATCCTAGGGCCGTTTCTCGTTCATGATCTCAAGAACCCGGTCCACGCGATCGATCTCCACGCCGAGATCGTGCTGCGCAAGGCCGAGGACGTACAACGCTCGCGTGCCGCCGCCGCCAAGATCACGGACGAGACACGTGCCCTCCTGCGAATGATCACGAACCTGCTCGACATCAGCAAGGCTGACGAAGGCATGCTCGCTCCGGTGGTGCGTGAGATCGATGCGGACGAACTGGTGCGGAGCGTGCTCGAAGAGCTGAACGTGCGAGCGTCGGTCGCGGGCGTCCGGATCGATGTCTCCATCGCCATACCGCGGCTACGTGCGGACCGGGATCTGATCGGGCGTGTGCTCGCAAACTTGATCGACAATGCGATCCACAACGCCCCAGAGGGGACCGAAGTCCGCGTCGAGCTCGCCCGGACTGCCGGCGGGGTCGAACTCCGGGTCACCGACGCCGGGCCGGGAGTCCCGCAGGATCTGCGCGAGGCCGCGTTCGAGCGGTTCCGGACCGGAACGGCGACCCCGACGCGCACGAACCGCGGCCTTGGCCTTGCGTTCTGCAAGCTGGCTGTAGAGGCTCACGGGGGTCGGATCTGGATCGAAGAGGCGTCTCCAGGTGCCGTGTTCTGCGTAAAGCTGGCCGATGTCGATCGACACGAGTGAACTACCGTTTCGCGAGCTGGTGGATGCCGCGCCCGACGGCATGGTCGTTTGCGATCAGCAAGGCCGGATCATGCTCGTCAACGCGGAGACCGAGCGGATGTTCGGCTACGCGCGCGACGAGCTCGTCGGGCAGTCGATCGACGTGCTGGTTCCCGACGCTGTGCGCGGCAAGCACGGGCAGCACGTCGCGAGCTACACCGGCGCGCCGCGGCTGCGTCCGATGGGCATCGGGATGGAGCTCGCAGGCAGGCACAAGGATGGTACTGAGGTGCCGGTCGAGATCAGTCTGTCGCCGATCCGCACGGCTCGCGGGCTGTTGGTGACGGCCGGCGTTCGCGACGTCAGCGAGCGCCGCAAGCTCGAGCGCGAGAACCGCCGCGCGAACGCGTACCTCGTCTCTGCCGTCGACTCGGTGCACGACGCATTCGCCCTGTTCGACGAGAACGATCGCGTGATGATGGTCAACAGCTCCGCGCGGCAGCTGCTCGGGAGCTCCGTCGGCGGCGCGGTCCTCGGGGTGCCGTTCGACGAACTTCTCGACAAGGCGCTGCGCGCGGGCGTATTCGATTTCTCGAACGAGACGCGCGAGGCGCTCTACGCGAGGTGGCTCGCCTACCATCGTGCTCCGTCGGGGACGCTCGAGGTGCGTACCGGGACGGGGCGCTTTCTGCGCGTGACCGAGACCAAGACCGCCGAGCAGGGCACGGTCACGACGATCGCCGACGTCACTGACGACGTCCTGCGCGCCGAGGAGCTGCGGACCGCGCGAGAGATCGCGGAGACAGCGAGCGCGGCGAAGAGCGAGTTCCTGTCGTCGATGAGTCACGAGCTGCGGACGCCACTCAATGCGATCCTCGGGTTCGCGCAGCTGCTCGAGCGGGACCGCAAGCGGCCGCTCGACGAGCGCCAGCTCGAGCGGATCGGGCACGTGCTACGCGGCGGCGAGCACCTGCTGAAGCTGATCGACGATGTGCTCGACCTTTCGGGGATCGAAGCCGGACGGATCACGGTGTCGACCGAACCCGTCAAGATCCGCGACGTGATCGACGAGGCCGTCACCACGCTCGCGCCGATGGCGAATCGCGCCGGTATCGCGATCGACGTGGTTGCTGAGGTCGACGCGCCACACGTGCTCGCCGATCGCACGCGACTCGCGCAGATCCTGATGAACTACGGATCGAACGCGATCAAGTACGGCAAGCCGGGCGGCCATGTCACCTTCGCGATGCGACAGCCGGATCCGGCCACGGTACGGATCTCTGTGATCGACGACGGCATCGGGATTCCGGTCGACAAACAGCGCACGGTGTTCGAGCCGTTCCAGCGCGCCGGGCAGGAGACCGGGCCGATCGAGGGCACCGGGATCGGCCTCACGATCAGCAAGCGGCTGGCCGAGCTGATGAAGGGTCGCGTTGGGTTCACGAGCGAGGTCGATCGTGGCTCGGAGTTCTGGGTCGAGATCCGGGTCAACCGGCGGGTGATTGCCGAGATGGCGCCGCTGTTTCCGGCGACCGCCGATTCGCCGCTGGCATCGGGAACCGCGCAACACAAGATCGTCTACATCGAGGACAATCCGTCGAACATCGCGTTCATGCGCGATCTGATCGACGAGCTGCGGAGCGTCGAGCTGTTCACCGCGCCGACCGCCGAGATCGGGCTCGAGCTCGTTCGCTCGCACCGGCCCGATGTGGTGATCCTGGACATCAACCTACCGGGCATGAGCGGCTTCGAGGCGTTGCGGCAACTGCGTGAATCGCCCGAGACCCGTAGCATCCCGGTGATCGGGCTGTCGGCCGCGGCGCTCGTCAAGGACACAGCGCGCGCGAAGGAAGTCGGTTTCTACCGCTACCTGACCAAGCCAGTGAAGGTCGCCGAGCTGACGAGGGTGCTGGAGGAGCTATTCGTGCAACCCACGCCGTAGTGCGTCGCCGATTCGCGCAAATCGTGCGCCTCATTATAGAGAGGCGCAGTCCTTGCGTCTCTCGGGCGCAACTACCTGGTTTCCCCTGGCACGCTGTTAGCTATGACTTCGGATATGAGTCGGAACGGGCGGATTCTGGTTGTCGATGATGAAGTGAACGCACGGACAGCGCTCGCGGAGCTCCTGCGCGACGAGGGCTACGACGTCGAGACCGCCGCGGATGCGTTCAAGGCACTCGGCAAGTACGAGTCGTTCACGCCGCATGTCGTGGTGACCGATCTCAAGATGCCGGGGATGGACGGCATCGAGCTCGTGAAGAAGATCCGCGCGTTCGAAGATCCCGCCGCGGTCGTCGTGATGACGGCGTTCGGCGCCGTGGCATCCGCGGTCGACGCGATGCGCGCCGGTGCGGCCGAGTACCTGACCAAACCGCTCAACTTCGACGAGCTCCTCGTCGTGCTCGACAAGGTGTTCGAGAATCAGGAGCTCCGTCGCGAGACCCGACAGCTGCGCCTGCGCGTTCGCGATCGCGTCGCGCCCGAGAACATCGTCGGCACGGCGCCACCGATGCAGCGCGTGTTCGAGATCGTCGACCAGGTCGCGCCGAGTCGCGCGACGGTGCTGCTCACCGGCGAGAGTGGCACAGGTAAGGAGCTCGTCGCGAACGCGATCCACCAGCGCTCGCCGCGCTCCAAGGGGCCCTTCATCAAGCTGCATTGCGCGGCGCTCGCGGAGTCGCTGCTCGAAAGCGAGCTATTCGGCCACGAGCGCGGATCGTTCACCGGGGCGATGGCGCGCAAGGATGGACGGTTTCAGCTCGCCGATGGAGGCACGCTGTTCCTCGACGAGATCGGCGAGATCTCGCCCGCGATCCAGGTCAAGCTGTTGCGCTTCCTCCAGGAGCACGAGTTCGAGCGCGTCGGTGGCACGCAAACGATCCGGGTCGACGTGCGCGTGATCGCCGCGACCAATCGCAATTTGACCGAAGACGTCGCGAACGGCCGGTTTCGCGAAGACCTCTACTACCGTCTCAACGTGGTGGCGCTCGAGATGCCGCCGCTGCGCGTCCGTCGCACCGACATCCCGGCGCTCGCGAGTTTCTTCCTCGATCGTTACGCAAAGGAGAATGCCAAGACGATCGATGGCTTCGCGCCCGAGACCCTCGAGCTGCTGTCGTCGTACGACTGGCCCGGCAACGTGCGCGAGCTCGAGAACGCGATCGAGCGCGCCGTGGTGCCCACCGCCGGCACGAACCTCGAGCCGTGCGCGCTCCCGCCGCATATCCGGCCCAAGCTCACCCCGTCCGGCATGCCGATCATCCCCGGCGCGACGATGGCGGAGCTCGAACGCTACGCGATCGTGGA
>JBKJUF010000462.1:0-15701 GCA_046590445.1 Kofleriaceae bacterium | reverse complement strand
TCGACAACAAGGACTGGATCGCGGCCTCGAAGTACTTCGGCTTCATCAAGAGCCGCTTCCCGTACTCGAAGTACGCCGTGCTCGCCGAGCTTCGGCTCGCCGATGCCGAGTACGGTGCCGAGCAGTATCTCGAGTCGATCGACTCGTACCGGTTGTTCCTCAAGTTCCACCCGACCCACGAGATGGTCGCGAATGGCTACGTCTCGTATCGAATCGGCGAGGCGTACTTCAAGCAGCTGCCCGGCGACTTCTGGATGTTCCCGCCGTCGTTCGAGAAGGACCAGTCGTCGACCGAGGACGCCGCGAACGAGCTGAAGAGCTTCCTCGACAAGTATCAGGACTCGCCGTATCGCGCGCGCGCGAAGGAGATCGTCGAGAAGGTTGGCAAGCGGCTCGCCGATCACGAGTGGTACGTCGCGCGTTACTACTGGGATCGCGGCAAGCCGATGGCGACCGTGCTGCGGTTGCGCCGCCTGCTCGAGCGCTATCGCGGCGTCGGCTACGACGAGGATGCGCTATGGCTGCTCGGCCGCGCGTACGTCGCGGTCGCGATGCCGGACCGCGCGAAGGGCGTCTGGAAGGAGCTCGTGGAGCGCTATCCGAAGAGCGAGCACGCCGGCGACGCCCGATCGGCGCTCGCAAATCTTCGTTAGGGTGCTCGCGCTCGAGCAGGACCGCGAGCTCCTCGCGGCATTTCGCGAGGGCCGCGCGGCTGTGCTCGCGCGCGTCTATCACGCGCTGGTCGACGACGTGTTTCGCGTCGCCGCGCTCGGCTTTGTCACCCGGAACGGGTCGATCCGGCCCGAGCGCGATCCGGACGAGCAGCGCGCGATCGTGCAGGACGTGTTCGTGCGTGCGTTCGCCGAGCGCGCACGCATGGCGTACGACGGGTTGCGACCGTACCGGCCCTATCTGCTCACGATCGCGAAGAACGTGATGATCGATCGCGCGCGCACGCGCTCGACCGAAGCCGCGCGCACCTCGGAGATCGATGTCGACGCGATCATCGCCGCCGATGCGGCAATTCCCGGCGAAGTCGAGGAGACGCTCGAGCAGCAGCAACTGCGCGCCGCGGCCGCGGCGTACGTCACCACGCTCGACGAGGAGCTGCGCGCGTTCGTGCGGCTCCGGTTCGACCAGGATCTGTCGCAAGCCGACGTCGCGACCCGGTTAGGTGTCACGCGCCGCCGGGTGCGCACGCTCGAAGACCGCGTGATGACAGGCCTTCGCAAATTTTTGAAAAAACACCGGCCCGGATCCGTCCATTCGCAGTAGGGAGGGTCGTGAAGCCGGAGGATGCCGCTCGTGCGCTCGGACCACCCGGGCGTCTGGCCAGGTTCGAGAAGGACGCGATGCTCGCGCGGATCGTGGCTTCGCGTGGAGGCTGGCTGCGCCGGCACCGCGCGCAGCTCGCCGCGGGGGGGCTCGCCGCCGCGGCGCTCGCCGTCGCGCTGGTGATGATCGTGCCGAGCACACCTGCCGGCGATACCCTCACCGCACGCGGAAGCGCGGGCTTCTCGCTCGTGATCCGGTGCGGCGAGCGCGCTCCGGGCGAGTGCCGGCCCGGCGACCGGATCGTGTTTGACTTCGGCGGCGCGCCACCGGCGGGATACGCGGCGCTGTTCGCCCGGTCCGAGACCGGCAAGGTCATCTGGTACCTGCCCGCCGACGAGGCGACCCCGAGTGTCGACCTCTCCGTGCATACCAGGCAGGGCATGCTCGACCGCGTCGCCGTGATCGACGCCAGCTACGCCCCCGGGACCTACGATCTGTTCGCGGTCGTCTCGGAGTGGCCGCTCTCGCGCGCCGACATCCGCGCGTTCGCGCAGGTCGATCGTCTGATCGCCCCCGCAGGCGTGCACATCGAGAGCCGAGCCTTCGTGATTCGAGAGGAACCCAGCCGATGAAAATGATACTCGCGCTCGTGATCGCGCTCGTCGCGCTGCCGCACGCCGCCGAGGCGCGGCCGGTGAGCTACGCGGTCGTGATCGGCAACAACGCACCTCCCGCCGACGCCCCCGGCGCTGCGCTGCCGGCGCTGCGCTACGCGGATGACGATGCGGTTCGCTACTACAAGCTATTGTCCCAGTTCTCGCGCACCACGCTGCTATCGACGCTCGACGACCAGACGCAGAAGCGCCACGGCAAGGTCGCGGCACTCGCGCGCGCGCCGTCGCTGGACGAGCTGCGCCAGGTGTTCGCGACGCTCGGCAACGACATGCGCCTCGACCGCGAGGCCGGCAACGAACCGGTGCTCTACTTCGTGTTCTCCGGGCATGGCGCGATCGCGGAGGGTGGCGATGCGTACCTTGCACTCACCGACGGCCGGCTGACCCAGCACGTCCTGTTCGACGAGCTGATCCGCTCGCTGCCGACCCCCCGCACCCACGTGATCATCGACGCGTGCCACGCAGCTGGCGTCGTCGGCACGCGCGGCGGCAAGTTCTTCGAGGCGGAGACGACCGGCGACACCGCGCCCGTGACCGTGGCCGAAACCATCGCGATCACGAAGGGAACGATCCTGCAGCGCTATCCGAACGTCGGCGTGATCGTCGCGACCACGCTCGGCAACGAGACGCACGAGTGGTCCGCGATCGAGGCGGGCGTGTTCTCGTACGAGGTGCTGTCAGGCCTCGCCGGGCCCGCCGACGTCAACGGTGATCGCACCGTCGAGTACAGCGAGCTCCACGCGTTCGTCGCGAACGCGAATCGCTCGATCGCTAACCCGCGTGCGGTGCCGATGGTCGTGTCCGAGCCGCCGCGTGCCGATCGCCGTGCGCCGATCGTCAAGCTCCAGGAGCTACGGACCTCGTACTTGCTGCGAGGCAACGTCGGCGCGTGGGGACGGTTCTCGATCGAGACCGAGGACGGCCAGCGCCTGCTCGACGCGCACATGTCGAAGGAACGCAACGTCACGGTCGCGCTGCCGGTCGGGGCGACCGTGTTCGTGCGCACCGCGGCCGGTGAAGCGCGCGTCACCAGTCTCGGCAAGTCGGTCGCGACCAATGACCTGCGGATGACCGCGCCGACGGTCGCCGCGCGCTCGGGGGTCGACGCCGACTACCGGCAGAACCTGTTCGCGACGCCGTACGGCCCGACGTACTACACGGGGTTCGTCGATAGTCAGGGCGGGGTCGCCGTCGACTTCGAGATCAACCTGCGCGTGCAGGGCGAGCTCGTCGCCGAGGCGCCGGCCCCGCTGCGCGAGCCCGATCCGGGACGCTGGTCGCGGCGCGGCGGCTATCTGCTCGCGGGCGTCGCGGTCCTCGGCGGCGTGGTCATGACCGTGGCCGGGCTGGCCGCGCTCGAGGAGCGCGATCGCTTTGACGCCGAACCTACGAGGGTATACGCCGCCTATCACGCGGAGGACTACCACGAGTCCACGACGATCTTCTGGACCTCGGCGGCGATCACGGGGCTCGTCGGCTACGGCAGCTACCGGTTGTTCAAGCGAGGGCGGCGGCTGAACGCGCACGTGACGCCCTCGCCGGGTCGTGGGGGTCCTCCGGGACTCTCGCTCGGGGGGAGCTTCTGATGCGCGCGCTGGTGCTCGCGCTCGTCGTGACCGGGTGTTCGCTCGATGTGTCCTCGAAGCCCGAATGTATCGTCGACGACGACTGTAATTACGTGCTGAAGGGGCACTGCGTCGCGCAGGTGTGCGTCGGAAATGCGCAGCCGCTCGCGCGGGCCGACGTGTTCTACGTCCTGCCGACGAACCTGCCCGTGAAGGTCCAGGGTGACGTCACGCTCAACGACGTCGACCCCGAGGGAGACCCACTCACCATCAAGGCCGTGCGCCGCGACGACACGTCGACCGGGTACATCGCGGTGAAGACGCCGACGACGGTCGAGATCGAGGTGACGGACATCCCCTCGACCTACGCGTACACGATCGCGGATCCATTCGTGACCGACCCGGCCTGGCATCCGATCACCGTCGCAGCGCTCGGCACCAGCGTCACGATCCAGGTCGAGGCGGGGACGAGCGCATCGCTCGCGAACATCTTCGGCTCGATCGTCGACACCACGGAGGTCGAGCTCGTCACCCCGCCGACCGTCGGGACGCTGGCCGGCACCCTGCCGACCGTCACGTACGTGCCTCCGGCCGACTACTGCGGACAGGACTCGGCGACGTATCGCATCCGCGCCGCCAACGGCACGTTCGACGTGGTCATCACGTTCGCGGTCGGCATCCTGCTGGCCGACGACGCGCGAGCGATCGAGTTTGGAGCTCCGACGACGATCGACGTGCTCGCCAACGACCGGGCCGGTCTCGAGATCCTCACGACCAGCCATTCCTTCGCGACCGTCTCGACGGCGAAGGACGCCGTGGTCGCCGACCCGCCCGTCGGAGTCGCGGCCCGCTACGACGTCGTCTACACGGCGCGCGACTCGCGCGGCTGCAAGGGCACGGCGACGCTGCGCCTCGACGTGGGCTTCCCGACGCGCGTCGTCGTCGGCGAGGGGCTCACGGGCGATGCGTTCGACGCGACGCTATCAGGCGATGGACGCTTCCTCGCGTTCACGTCCGCCGATGCGACGCTGGTCAGCGGGGACACCAACGGCACCGCTGACGTGTTCGTGCGCGACCTGGCGTCGAACGTCGTCGAGCGCGTCTCGGTCGCGAGCAACGGCACGCAGGCGAACGAAGGGAGCAGTAGCCCGACGATCTCGGCCGACGGCCGCTGGGTCGCGTTCGTCTCGCGCGCCGCCAACCTCGCCAGCGCGGACACGACCGCCGTCGAGGACATCTATCTCCACGACCGCACGACCGGCGCGACGACGCTGGTCTCGATCAGCGTCGACGGCACCGGCTCCGACCAGCCGTCGCTGAGCCCGCACATCTCCGCCGACGGCACGCGCATCGCATTCGCGTCCTCGGCCACGAGATTGATCTCGAGCGACAGCAACGACGTGCTCGACATCTTCGTGCGCGACGTCAGCACGACGACGACCACGCGCGTCTCGGTCACGAGCGCGGGCGCGCAAGTGCCATTCGCCTCGCAGATCCGGCCGCGCATCAGCGGCAACGGTCGCTACGTCGCGCTGTCGTCGTCGTCGTCTCTCGATGGCTCCAACCAGGGCGGCGCGTTCCTGGTCGACACAGCCGGCAGCGCGATCAGCCGCATCCACCCGTCGACGGGCGAGGTCGACATCGATGACGCCGGGCGCTTCGTGGCGCACGCGAGCTCCGCGGTCACGCTGCTCGATCGCGTGGTCGAGAACACGACGAACCTCGGCACCGGCACGTTCCCGGCACTCTCCGCTGCCGGCAAGTACGTCGCCTTCACGAAAGCCAACCGAGTCCTGGCGCGGGGCACGAGCACACCGGTCGACGTCATCGTCAACCGCGCGGGCGTCGTGGTGGCGGCGACGCCACTACGCCGTCCCGAGATCTCGGGCGACGGCCGCTGGATCGTGTTCGCGGCCTCCGAGTGGCCGGGCTACGAGGGTCGGTTCGTGATCGTGCGCGTGTGGAACCTCGCGCACGATGGCAGCTAAGCGCCCTTCCGTAGCGTTCGCCCCCGTTCGCCCCCATGAGGCCGCCGGGCCTACGCTAAGCTGGCCCGGATGGCGACCGATCCGATCGAACAGCTGATCGCGCTCGGTCGCGAGCACTACAACGCCGGCGAGTACGATCGCGCCGAGCCGTTCCTCGCGGAGGCCGCGTCCGCGCGCCCGAGCTTCCCGGATCTCTACAACATGCTCGGCGTCGTCTATCACGGGCAGGGCCGGTTCCAGGAGGCCGAGGAAGCGTTCGCCCGCGCGCTCGAGCTGAACCCGCGCTACACCGAGGCCGCGCTCAACCTCTCCGTCACTTTCAACGATCGCGGCAAGTACGATCTCGCGCGCGACGTCTACACCCGCGCGGTCGCCGCGAGCGTCGGCCAGCCGAACGCGCTCGATCGGTTCGCGCGCGGCAAGCTCGCCAACATGCACGCCGATCTGGGCGCCGCGTACGCCGGCCTCGCGATGTTCGACGAGTCCGTGCGCGAGTACGCGAAGGCGCTCGACCTGTGCCCCGACTTCGCCGACCTCCGGGTCCGGCTCGGCAACGTCTACCGCGACATGGGGGTCCACCACGCAGCGATCGCCGAGTTCGAGCACGCGAAGCGGATGCGCCCCGACTTCCTCCCCGCACGCATCCACCTCGGCGTCACGCTGTTCTCGCTCGGCCGCCGCGACGCCGCGCTCGCCGAGTGGCAAGGCGTCCTCGCGATCGATCCCGAGAACAAGCGCGCGCAGCTCTACATCCGCATGGTCAACGACGAGAACGGCCCGCGCGCGGGCAGCGCCCTGCCCCGCTGAGCGCTTACCGCTTCTCGGGCTTCTCGGGCTTCTCGGGCTTCTCGGGCTTGGCCGCCGCTGCGGTGGTCGCGGCCGGCGCGGGCGGCATCTGCAGCACGACGACGAAGTCGTTCATCGGCTTCGCGAGGATCTCGGCGACGTTGCCATCGACGTCGATCACCGGGCGCAGCGAGATCACGTCGGCGATGCCGCGCCGCTTGAGGCGGCCGACGATCGCGGAGTCGTGGCAGTGGCCGTTGCCGGCGAGGATCACGAGCTGGCCGGTCGGGTTCGCGGCGAGCCACCTCGCCGAGAGGTCCGCCATCGTCTCGTCCCACAGCACCTGCACCGTGTAGATCCGCTCGGGGCTCGGCATCGCCGGTGCACCACCGCTGTGCGGCGAAGGCTTCGCGGCCTCCGGCGCAGGCGCGGGCGCGGCGGCGGGGCCGGCGTCGGCCTCCGGCGCAGGCTCGCCGGGCTTCGAGTGCGCGCCGTGGCCACCCATCTCGCGCATCAGCGCGTCGAACCAGCCGCGGTGCGCGGCGTCGTGGAGCTCGAGCTCGGGCACGAGCGCCTTCTCGTCGGGCGTCAGCGACTCGAGGCCCTGGCGCGAGATCTTCTTCGAGAGCTCGCGCGAGGCGTTGAGCGCGAGCACGTGCCCACCGAAGCCGATCGCGGCGTCGATCGTCGGCCCGTAGAAGCCCCAGTCGTAGCCCCAGCGATCTTCCCAGGCGACCCGCGAGCGCAGCGCGCCGGCGTCGATTCGCTTCGCGACATAGTCATCGACGACACCCTGGAACGGCCGCTGGATCATCTCGAGCCCCAGTGCGAAGTTGGTCCCGAGCTTGGTCGGCTTGCCCGTCGGCTGTGACGATGCTCGCTTGCCGAGCTCCTCGACGACGTGCAGCTGCACCCAATGATGGTGCGGGTTCGGATGCTCCTCGCCGATGCACACCGCGCGGGCGCGCGCGACGCGCTCCCAGAACGCGGGCTTGTCGAGCTGGCGGCCGGTCCGGCCCTCGAGGATCTGGTACGGCAGCGCTGCCGCCGCGATGCCACCGCGTGGCGCACCCGGGCGTGCCGCAGGCGAGCTACTGCCGGTCGCGTACTTGCCGCTGCAGGCGGCGCCTCCAACGAGCAGACCCGCGAGTAGGAGCATGCCAGGTCGCGTGAACATGCACGGATGCTAGGAGATCATTCAGTCCGCCGCCAGCGACGCGGCGATATCAGCGATCGACCGAAACAACACCAACCGATCATCCTTCGCCGGTAGAAAGCCACGTCGCCGCCACCACTCGCCCGTCTCGACATCTACCGCGTTGACGAGCAGGGCCCTCCCGCCCACGAGCCGGGCCCCGTCAACGCAGCGCGCAAGCGCATGCTTGAGCAATCCACTTCCGATGCCTTGTCCAACCCAGCCGAGATCTGTGGCGAGCTGGCCGAGCAAGAGGCACGGGACCGGGTCCGGAGGCTGTCCCGTTCGGATCGATCGCGGCAGGGATGAGGGGACCACGGCGGTAGGCGCCAGGCCGTAGTAGCCGACAACGCGCATGCCTGCGTGCACGACCATCACGACCGTGAAGCCCTTGTGTTGATTCGAGAGCGCGCGCGTCTTCAGCCAATTGTCGAGTGAGGGTTTGCCGCACGAGAACGCCGAGACGTCGTGCGCGTCGGTCAGCAGCTCCGGTCGCGATAGTTTCATTCCCAGGGAGCCTTGCGCTCGAGCACCTTCACGAGAGCAGTCACCGCATGTCCCGAGCCTGCGATGGCTCTCGCGAAGGCGCTGAAACCTTCTGCTGACATCCGGATGATGGATCTCTCCATCAGCACATCCTCGGCGGCACGGACGGCGGCATCGCGGACGAACTCCGTGCGGGAACTGCCTCGGATGCTCGCGGCGCGATCGATGAGGTCGATGTCTCCCGCTGGAAGCCGCATGGAAAGCGGGTGTTCGCTCTTCTTGCTTGCGTTGCGCGCCATGACCGACCGTAGCGCGTAATGCACTACAACACAACGTCCACATCACGGACGGCCCCGGGCAACCGGGCCGGTATCGAGGTATCGACACCACCGTGGACCCACGGCGAACGAGCCATGCCGGGACATCGTCCCGACACTCGTGGCAGATTCGCCGCGCGTGAACCTGCCGTTCCTCACCGCGGACCTGCCCGGCACCGGCGGCGTGCTGCGCGCGACCGACGAGGACTTCGTCGTCGACGAGGAGCCGGCGTATCTGCCGTCGGGCACCGGCGAGCACGTGTTCGTGCGGATCGAGAAACGCGGGCTGACCACGCCCCGCGCGGTGTCGCTGATCGCGCGCGCGCTCGGTACGCGCGATCGCGATATCGGCGTCGCCGGCATGAAGGATCGCCACGCGGTGACCCGGCAGTGGCTGAGCTTGCCGCCGCCGGTCACGCCCGAGGCCGCGCTCGCGCTTGTCGTCGAGGACGTCCGCGTGCTCGAGGCGGTGCGCCATCCGCACAAGCTTCGCACCGGCCACGTGCGCTCGAACCGCTTCGTGCTGCGGGTCAAGGGTGTCGACGCCGACGCGGCCGCACGTGCCTCGGCGATCCTCGAGCGGCTCGCCGAGGCACCTGGCGCCCCGAACTGGTACGGCGAGCAGCGGTTTGGCCGCGACGGTGACAACGCCGCCCGCGGGCGCGCGCTCGTCCTCGGAACGACGCAGCTCGGTCGCGATCGCCGGCTCGACAGGCTGATGGTCTCGGCGCTGCAGTCCGAGCTGTTCAACACGTGGCTGGTCGCGCGGCTCGCGGACGGGCTCTATCGCCGCGTGCTCGACGGCGACGTGCTGCACAAGGTCGGGGGCGGCATGTTCGACTGCACCGACGCGGCGACCGACGAGCCGCGGCTCTCCGCCGGCGAGGTCATCGTGACCGGCCCGATGTTTGGCGACCGGATGCGGCGGCCCCCCGATCGGACTCCGGCGGCGGCGCGCGAGGACGCGATCCTCGCGGCATCCGGACTCGATCGCGAGTCATTTGCCCGGGTGCGCGCGCTCGCCGAGGGCACGCGGCGCGACGCTGCGATCGTGGTCCGGGACGTCGCGGTCACCGCCGTGGATGGTTCGACGCTCGAGGTCGCGTTCACGTTGCCTGGTGGCGCCTACGCGACCACGGTGATGCGCGAGGTCACGAAATCGCCGCAAATCGCGGCGCCCGCGACCGTCGACGATGCCCCCGAAGCAACGTAAAACAGCTCTGCGATGGATCTATCCAAGGCGTTCCTCGACTTCGCGCAGCTCGGTGCCGGCTGGGTGCTGTGGCTGCTGGTCGCGCTCTCGGTCATCTCGATCGGCGTGATGATCGATCGCGTGCTGTGGTTTCGCAGCCGCGAGGCCGACACCGAACGGTTCAACCAGCAGCTGCGCGGCGCGTACCTGCGCGGCGAGCTCGAGCCGTTCATCGCGAAGCACCGCGGCGATCCGGGGATCCCGATCCAGGTCGCGCTGCGCGGCCTCGCCGATCGCGACCAGGGACCCGAGGCGGTCGCCGAGGCGATGCACGGCGAGCGCGCGAAGTGGCGGCGCGCCGGCGATCGCAACTTGATGGTGCTCGGCACGCTCGGTAACAACGTGCCGTTCGTCGGGCTGTTCGGCACCGTACTCGGCGTGATGAACGCGTTCCTCCTGCTGTCTTCGAAGTCGGCGACCGCCGAGAAGGAGACCTTCGATCAGATCGCCGAGGCGCTGTCGGCGACCGCGTTCGCCCTGCTCGTCGCGATCCCCGCCGTCGCTGCGTTCAACTACTTCACGCGCCGGCTGCGCGTGCTGATGACCTCGGCGGACGAGTGCGCGCATCAGGTGCTCTCGCTCGTCCACGGCGAGCTCCACACCGGCACGCTCGCGCGTGACGCAACTCGCTCCACGCCGGCCACGCCCACACCACCCGCCGCGCCCGCCAAGCCGGCGGGGGAAGGCACGCCCGATGGCGGGTAGCCTCTACCGCGACGAGGAGGTCGCCGGCATCACCGACATCAACGTGACGCCGTTCGTCGACGTGCTGCTCGTGCTGCTCGTGGTGTTCATGGTGACCGCGAAGCTGATCGTCGCGCGCGGCGTCGAGATCGACAAGCCGAAGGCATCGACGGGCGGCGACGTCCAGAGCACGCTGCGGGTCTCGGTGAACGCGGCGGGCGACCTGTTCGTCAACGGTGACAAGTTCGACACCGACGCGACCGCGATCGCGCGGATCCGCGAGGTCGCGGCGACCTCCGACAAGCCCAAGGCGATCATCGCGGGCGATCGGAAGAGCGCGTACGGCGGCGTGATGCGGGCGATCGACCTCGTGCAGCAAGCTGGCATCACGGCGATCGCGCTCGAGAACGAACGTCCCTGAGCGTCAACTGGCGTGACCGCCCGGCGTGGTCTGCTACGCTCGCACGGTGCGCCTGGATTCGCCGTTCGTGCTCGCCCTCGCGGGCACGCTCGCGGTCCACACGCTGCTGCTGGTCGCGGCCGATGCCGTCGTGGTGACGAACCCGTACCGGCCAACGCCGCCGGCGCCGCGGATCGAGCTCGTCGAGATCGAGCTCCCGCCACCACCACCGCGGCCGCTGCCGCCGCCGCCACCACCCATCCCCAAGCCCGAGGTCGCCAGGCCGGAGCTCCCCGAGAAGCCGGTGCCGCGCCAGCGTGTCGCGCGGGCCGAGCCGCCACCGACCACCGAGCCACCACCGCAGACCCCGCCGCCGACCGACGTCGCGCCTGGTGGGTCGGATGTGGTGCGCATGGAGGACATCGCGCCCGCCGCGCGCGGCGTAGCGGTCGCCCCCGGCAAGCCAAAGGGTGCGGTCGGGCGTGGCGGCTCGGGCGGCGGCACCGGAGCCGGCCAGGGGGAGGGTGCCGGCGAGGTCGCGGCGCCGGTCTCGGTGGCGACGATCAAGACCCGGGCGATGCCCCGCGGCGACCATGGATACTTCAACACCGGCGCGGACTACCCGGCGGAGGCCCGCCAGCTCGGGATCCAGGGGGCGATCCGGGTCCGGCTGATCGTCGACGCCACCGGCAAGGTGACCTCCGCGACGCTCCTCAACCGGCTCGGTCACGGGCTCGACGAGCTGGCCCTGTCGCGCGCGCGCAAGATCGTGTTCGACCCTGCGAGAGATACTGACGACCGGCCCGTGACCTCGGTCGTCGTGTGGACCTTCCACATGGCCCTTCCGAAGTAGTCGCCGCGCTATCCCGGCGCTAGCGATCGCTTGCTGGCGTGCTGTCGTGGCGGCCGGCCTGCTATCGGTGGGCTCGGCGTCGGCGTACTATGTGCGCGATGCGTATTCCACGAGGGGTGGGCGCCGTAGTGGCGCTCGGTCTGTCCGTTGTTGGCGTGAACGCGGCGTTCGCCCAGGCTCCACCCAACGATCGAGCGATCGACGTCCAGACGTTCGAGTACGCGATCGGCCCGAAGATGCTGTTCACGGTCGCCGACGCCGAGGTCGCGGCCAAGCGCCAGCTCGCGGTCGACGCGCTGATCACGTTCATGACGGCGCCGTTCAAGATCTACAACGTGGATCGGGACACCGGCGAGGTTGGCGAGGAGCGCACGACCGTCGTCGAGTCGATCACGTCCGCGCAGCTCACGGTCGCGTACGGCATCGACGACCGGTTCCAGGTCGGCGCGAACCTGCCGATCATCTTCGCGTTGACCGGCGAGGGCCTGATGGCCTCGACCGGCATGCCCGATCCCAACGGCCTCAGCGTCACCGGCCTCGGCGATCTCGTCCTCGAGGGCAAGATGCGCATTCACCGCGAACGCGGCCTGCGGCTCGGCGCCATCGGTCAGCTCTCGATCCCGACGAGCGTCGGCAGCAACGAATCGCAGTTCATCGGCGACAACCTGCCAACCCTGCGCGCGAAGCTCGCGGCTCAGTACGACACCGGCCGGGTCTCGTTTGGCGCGAACACCGGCGTGATCCTCCGCAAGCCCCGGACGATCTACGACAGCACGATCGGCCAGCAGCTGACGTGGGGCGCCGGCGCGGCGGTCCGCCTGACGAACAAGTTCTCGCTGATCGGCGAGGGCTTCGGGCGCGCCGGCCTGCCCGACTTCAGCCTCGACGCGAGCCCGCTCGAGGTGATCGGTGGCCTGCGACTGTACGCGACCCCGGCCGTCGCGGTCGTGGTCGGTGGCGGCGCCGGGCTCGTCAAGGGCATCGGCTCTCCGGAGTCACGGTTCTTCGTGTCGATCGGTTATTCGCCCGACGTGCGCGACACCGACGGCGACGGGATCGCGAACGCGCGCGACAAGTGCCCGGCCGTCGCCGAGGATCGCGATGGCTGGGCGGACGACGACGGTTGCCCCGACGACGATAATGACAACGATCGCCGCCCCGACGACGAGGACAAGTGTCCGACGATCGCCGAGGACGTCGATGGCTTCGATGATGACGACGGCTGCCCCCAGCTCGACAACGACGCCGACAAGCTCACCGACCTCAAGGACAAGTGCCCGAACGACGCCGAGGACGGCATGGAGCCGCAGCCCAACGACGGTTGCCCCGCGAACCTGCGCGACAGCGACGGCGACGGCCTCAACGACGTGTTCGACAAGTGCGCGACGGCCGAAGAGGACATGGACGGCTTCGAGGACGGCGATGGCTGCGCCGAGGCTGACAACGATGCTGACGGTGTTGCCGACGCGAACGACAAGTGCGGTCTGTGCCCCGAGGACAAGGACAACTTCGAGGATGGCGACGGCTGCCCAGAGATCGACAACGACAAGGATGGCGTCGTCGATGCGAAGGACGCATGCCCGGCGCAGGCCGAGACGATCAATGGCGTCAAGGACGACGACGGCTGCCCAGACACGGGTGGCGTCGAGATCGTGAAGCTCGACGGTGATCGTCTCATCATCGGCAAGATCCCGACGATGGACAAGAAGGGCCTGACGAAGGCCGGCGACCTCATCGTCGCGCAGGTCGCGGCGGTCATGATCGCTCACAACGAGGTCACGAAGTGGCTCATCGCGCTCGCGCAGCCCAAGCAGCCGGACGCGCAGCGCCTCTCCGACCTCATCCGCGAGCGCCTCGCGAAGGCGGGGATCACGAACGCGCAGGTGCTAGGCGCAGCAGGTCCGGCGAAGATCGGTGGCGTCGTGCAGGAGCGCGCCGAGACCGAAGGTGCCGCGCCCGTGTGCCCGGCAGGCCTCGAGGTCAAGCAGCGCCCAGAGCTGATCACGCCGAAGGCGACGATGCAGCAGCGCGCGGTCGAGTCGCCCCCGACAGTGCAGCCAAAGCCGAAGGCTGACGCGCCGAAGACCGACGCGGAGCCCGAGATCGAGATGGAGTAATCCGACCGGGCGTGAAGCGCCTCGAACTGCGTACAAAGGGGCTGCCGCTGGCAGCCCTTTTTTCGTGCTGCTATGACAGGGCATGCACGACGAACGACGTCATGGGTGGCTCGGTGGTGTGCTCGCTGCGGTGGTCGGCGTGGGCTGCGGGTCCACGCCGACGTCGTCGAGCTCGAACCCGGCCGTCGCCGAGGGTGCCGCGCGGGTGCTGCAAGTCAACGAGATGACCGCCGCGCTCGCGGGTGTGTGGGAGCGGACGCTCACGGGCGGCGAGGAGGAGCGCCTGACGCTGTTTGCGTCCAATACGATGGCGTTGCAGCGATCCGCAGCGTCGCCGATCTCGGGCACCGTCGGAAGGTGGTTCGTGCGTGACGGCGCGCTCGAGCTCGACGTCGCGAGCTGCGAAGGCGCGTGCGGCAAACCGGCGCTCGGGGGCACGCTCACCGTGCGGCACAGCGGCGATCTGTTGCACCTAGGCGGTGGCGGCGAACAGATGACGTGGAAGCGTGTTCCGCATCCCTACGGTACGTCCGCTGGTGCGAGAGGGCGCGAGCTACGCGACGAGATCAACTGGACGTACAAGCTCGGCATTGCCGTCGGCAAGGCGCAAGCTGCCGGGACGACTGCAGTGACGGGATCCGAGATGGAGTAGATCCGATCGGGGCGGACACGGTGCACACGCCTCGCCGTCGACCCATCGCAACGCGGGAGCGTCACGTACATCCCGATAAGCGCACACTGCAAACGACGGCGTCGAGTACATCCCCAAGCATCACGGACCGATACCAGTGACTTTGACCGGAACCGAGCTGTTGGTCGTCATGTTGTTGCCGAGCTGCCCATACGTGTTGTCGCCCCAGCAATAGATGTTCGCGTTGACCAGCGCGCAGGTATGCATCGAGCCTGCAGTGATCGCTTGTACGGTCGACAAGCCGGTCACGGCAACGGGCGTCGCGGCCTGCCCGGAACTGTTACCGAGTTGTCCGCTGCCGTTGACGCCCCAGCATTGAACGCCACCTTGGACCAGTGCACAGTTGTATGCATCGCCACTTGCGAGCGCCAGCACATTCGCTGTGAGCCCCAGTACCTGCACCGGCACGAGAGCGTTGGCGCTCAGGTTTGTATCGTTGCCAAGCTGTCCATTCCCGTCGCCGCCCCAACAGAGTGCGCTTCCATTCACCAGCGCACATTTGCCGTCCGAGTTCCCGATCGAGCCGGCCTGGACGCCCGCGGTGAGACCAGAGACTTGTACCGGCACCGAGCTATTGTTCTGCGTGCCTTCACCGAGAAATCGGTAGCCCCAGCAGAGATCACTCCCGTTCACGACGGCGCACGTCGACAGCCCGCCCATGGCAATCGTCTGTACGCCGCTACTGAGGCCAGTGACCTGCACGGACGTCAGCCGATCGATCGTCGTGCCATCTCCTAGCTTCCCGACGGTGTTGCCTCCCCAGCACCGCATGCCACCGTCAATGAGCGCACACGTACCATCTCCGCCCGCAGCGATCGCCTGTACGCCGCTCGTCAAGCCAGATACCTGCACGGGCACGTAGCTTCGCGTGGTCGAGTTGTTTCCGAGCTGACCGACGTTGTTGTATCCCCAACACTGGACGCCACCATTGACAAGCGCGCAGCTGTGATTGCCGCCGACCGCGATCGCCTGTACGCCGCTGGTGAGGCCGGTCACCCGGACCGGTGTCGAGCGATGCGTCATCGTACCGTCGCCGAGCTCGCCAGTCTGGTTGTATCCCCAGCAGCGAACGCCACCGTTGACGAGTGCACAGGTGTGCGGTCCCGACGAGGACACCATCTGCACGCCCATCGTGAAGCTGGTGCGAATGGGCACGCGGCTTGTTCCGAAGACATTCGTGCCGAGCTGACCAAAGCTGTTAGAGCCCCAGCACGACAGGGCGCCGTTCCCCAGCGCGCAGCTGTGCTGGTTGCCGAGTCGAAGACTCTGAGCACCGCTGAGCCCCAGGGCATCCACGGGAATCGACGACGACAGGGTCGAGTCATTTCCTAGTTGACCCTCGCCGTTGTATCCCCAGCACTTTACGCCTCCGTTGACGATCGCACATGCGTGATTCCCAGCTGTCGCGATTGTCTGGA
>JBKJUF010000300.1:0-6787 GCA_046590445.1 Kofleriaceae bacterium | reverse complement strand
CGTCGGCGAACCCGAAGACCTGCCAGAGATCGACGTCGACCGCGTTGGTCTCGAGCTTCGACCACGCGGTGCCGTCGTAATGAAAGACGGTCGGGCCGAGCCCGACACCTTCACGTCCGCCGACGACCCACACGTTGTCGAGGCTCGGCGCCCAGGTCGCGAGCAAGGAGGATGGCAGGCGCTCGCCGAGCAGCTGCCACCGGACCTCCGGTGTGCTCGTCCCGTCATCTCCGCAAGCCGTGATGAACAACAACGTCGCGATCAGCAATGCACGCATGGCTTGCACGAGCATAACGCTACTGCGGTTCGTCGACGTCGGCTAAGATGTAGCTCATGCGGGCTCGCGTGATCGTGATCGCCATGACGATGGCGGGCTGTGGCAGCGAGCCGGTCGCGCTCGTCGACGCCGGCTTGCCGCCCGACGGTGATGCGGCGGACGCCGGCTTTCCAAATACCTGTCCGCCGTACGTGAAGCGCCAGCCCAAGGGATCGGCAACGCTCGGCACCGGCCGCGACGCCTACGAGCCGATGCCCGAGGTGCTGCCGATGGAGTACGGCACGCAGGACGGCTTCAATTTGGTCGCGCACGTGCGGATGACCGGCTTCGATCCCGGGGACCCGCTGGACTTCTACAATCCGCGAAACCCACGCACGCGCATCCTTGCCTACCTCCACGACACGAATACCCCACTGAACTCCAGCGCAGATCCTGGCTGCCCGTACACCCTCGGTTACGTCCCGGTCGGGGATGGCACGTACCAGTTCAGGGACGGGGTCGCGATCATCTTCGATACCTGCTGGCGCGCGGTCCACCTGTTCGGCAAGCGGATCCGGATCGAGCTCGAGATCGAGGACGAGACGGGTGGTTACACGCACGACACCCGGATCGTGACGGGCGCACCACCCAGCGACGGCTTCTACCCGCGGGAGCCGGACCACCTGGGGTGCCAGCTTCCGATCAAGCTGCGTCCGCCGCTACAGGATCCCTGAGCGAGAGAGTTGCGCGGGCCTCGGCATCCTGAGGTACCATGACGATCGTGACATCACGCATCGCACTGACCTTCGCCTTGTTCGTGACCGTCGCGCTCACCGCCTCGTGCGACGACGGTGGAGGTAATCCGCCACCGGCGGATTCGGGGCCCACCGTCGACACCAATACAGCGGCCGTGTGCATGGGCGGAACGGTCGCCTACCTCGCGGCCTGCACGGCGGCCGCCGAGTGCGGCACGAGCTGCGACTGCCGATTGTTCGGCCACTCGATGGTCTGCACGAAGGCCTGCATCGACAATCCCGACTGCCCGGCACCATCAGGCGGTTGCTCCGGCGGCTTCTGCCGTCCGTAGTCACGCCACCGTCACGTCATTCTTTCACTTCGTCGGCGCCGCAACTGCTGCGCGTGCCTCGGCCAGCTCGGCGCTGCCCTCGTCGGCGGTGCTCCACTGCTTCATGAGCTGCGAATACCAGACCTGTGCCGCGTGCGCGTCTCCGGATCGAGCCGCGGCACGTGCGGCGCCGAGGATCGCGTGCGCGCGTCCGGGATGCTGCTGCAGCACGCGTGCGTATGCGACGGCAGCCTCCTTCGGCTGGTCGAGCGCGAGCAGCGTGTCTGCGAGCTCCTCGTGGCCGACGAACCCGCTCGGGTTACTCTCGCCGCCGATCTGCTCGCCGGTATCGGCGGCGGACTGGCGCAGGATCTCGACGAGCTTGCGGTCGTTGCCGGCCGCGCGCGCGAGCAGCGCCTGACGCCTGCGCGCGTGGGCCGCATCCATCGCCGCGATCACGTCCTTCGGCTGCATCGCCGCGAGGAACGGCACGAGCTTGGTGCGTGCCGCGTCGAGCTCGGTGAGCAGGCGCTTGGTCTTTGGTAGATCGCGCTGCGCCGAGGCCGCGCGGACGCGAGCGTCGAGGATCGAGAGCTGCTCGCCGAGCACGAGCGGCGATGACGCCGGTGCTGGCGCGCAGTGGCTCGCGGGCGCGCCGGTGCGGGCGTTACCAGGTGTGACGGGCGACAACGGCGCGGCCGGCGGTGCTTGCTCGACGGGTACCGGCTCCTCGACGGCCGGGCTGTCGAGCGGCGCGAGCAGCTCGTCGACGCGAGCCCATTCGCCGGTCCGCTTCATGTACGACGCGACCTCGGTGGCGTAGAGCGCGCGCGGCTGGCGTCCAAGGCCGCCACGCACGGCGTCGGCGAAGATCGCCAGCGCGGCATCGGCGGCCTTGCGCTTGCCGAGCTCGAAGCTCATCTCGACGATCCAGCTCAGGCTGTGGAAGTCGTGGTGGCTCGCCGACAGCTTCTCGCGTCGCGCCGCCGCGACCGAGGCATCCCACGCGGCCTGGCAGCTCGCGATCGCATCGGGCCACATGCCGAGCCGCGAGAAGATGTGCGCCGGCATGTGGCGCGCGTGGAACGCGGCCGGCGCGATCTTGACGTACGCGCGCGCGAACCCAAGCGCGAGCGGCGCGAGCTCGGCGGTGTCGTACGCGTGGATCAAGTAGTGCGCCGCGCCGGGGTGTTTCGGGTTGCGCTCGAACACCGCCGCCGCGAGCGCGGCCGCGCGCTTGCGAACCGCGACCGTGTCGGGATCCTCGGGACGCGTGGTCGCGAGCAGCGCGATCGCGAGGAAGGTCGCCGATTCGTCGTCGGGAAACTCCGCATGCAGCGCCTCGACCGCGGCGGCGAACCGCACGCGGCTCGTGCGGACATCACCGGCGCGCACCAGCTCGACGGCCGCCATCACCCACGCCTGCTCGCGCGGGGTCAGCAGATCGGGGTTCGGCATCCGCGAGATCACGCCGCGCGCGGCGCCGAGATCGTCGTCGCCCCACAGCAGCTTGAGGTGGCTCATGCCGACCCCCCAGTACGCCATGTTCATCGTCGGATCGGCGTCGATCGCCGACTGAAACTGCCGCGCGGCCTCGTCGTACCAGAACGAGTGCAGCGCGAGCAGGCCGCGCGTGAAGTGGCTCCGCGCCACCGGCGTGCCCTCGGAGAGCGCGAAGGTGAGCGCACCGAGCGCGCCGTCGTCATAGCGGTTGTCGGCTGGCTGCGTGGCCGGTGCGGCGGCGTCGCGTGCTGACGCAGGAGGCTTGCCCTCCCCCGCCGGCTTGTCGGCGCTGCGTGACGAGCACGCGGTCGCACCGAACAGAGCGCCGAGCATGCAGCCGATCACGAGCCATCGCGGAGAGCACATCGTGGCGACTCTACATCGCGGACGGCGGCGTGCCCGCACTCGACGTAGAATGTCGGCACGCATGAACATCAGAGCATTCGTGATCGCGGTCGTTGCTGCGTGGCTCAGCGGCGCCTGCACGGACAAGGAACCAGCGTCGACGACGAAGTCGACCGCCCCGGCGGCAGACAAGGCCGCGCCGGCCACGAAGGCCGCGAAGCAGGCGACGGTGGCGGGACTCGCGATCCCGGCGGCGAACACGGCGACGCCGCAGGTGCTCACGGGTGGGCAGCCCACCGAGGAGCAGTTCGGGCAGGCAGCCGACCAGGGCGTCAAGCTGGTCGTCAACCTGCGCGCCACCGCCGAGGAGCCGGCGTACGCGAACAACGGGAGGCTCGTCGAGGGGCTCGGCATGAAGTACGTGCACATCCCCGTCGACGACGCGACCGGCGCGGGGATGACGGCCGAGAATGCCAAGCAGCTCGCCGCGCTGCTCGTGCCCGCGAACCTGCCGGCCATCGTCCACTGCGGCAGCGGGCAGCGCAGCGCCGCGATGTTCGCGCTCAAGGCGTTCTACGCCGACGGCGCGACGCCCGAGGCCGCGCTCGCGACGGGCAAGACCCAGGGGCTGACCGATCCCACCATCGAGCAACGCGTGCGCGACATCATGGCCAAGGGGCGCTGACGCCGCCCGTCCTATCCCGTCCCGTCCTGTCCCGCCCCACCGTCCCGTGATCGACGCCGCACCGCGATCCCCGACGGCGGCTGCTACAGTGGTCAGCGTGCGGCCGTCACGGTGGATGCTCGGACCCTGCGGCGCGCTCGTCGGCGCGCTCGGGTTGCTCGGGGCGTGTGGAGGCTCGTCGGCCGATCCGCCCGGCGCGACCTGCACCGACCCGGCGCGCGGGCCGGCGATGGCACGCTTCGCGGACGTCACGCGGGCGAGCGGGATCGAGTTCACGTACGCGTCGTTCGGCTTCAAGGGCGGCGGCCTCGCGGTCGCCGATCTCGACGGGGACGACCTCCCCGACGTGATCGCCGGTCGCCGCGACGGTGGGCTCGCGGTGTTTCGCAACCGTGGCGGACTCCGGGGACTGCGCTTCGAGGCGATCGGGGACGCCGGCATCGATCCGGCGGTGGCCGCGACCGCGATCGCGGTGGCCGATCTCGACAACGACGGTGACCGCGATCTCGTGATCGCGAGCAGTGGCAGCGCGCTCGTGATGGCCGGCGCCGGCGATGGCCGGTTTCGCGAGGTCGCGCGGTTCGCGGACTCCGGGATGACCGAGCACGTGCTGCCGGTCGATCTCGACGGCGACGGGCTGCTCGATCTGTACTTCAGCAACTATGACCTCCGCAGCCTCGCCAGTACGGCGAACCGGCTCTACGTCAATCGGGGAAATCTTCAGTTCCTCGCCGGTGTCACCGCGGGTCCCGGGCTGTCGTGGACGGCGACCGCCCTCGATATCGACGACGATGGCGACCAGGATCTCTACGTCGCCAACGACACGCTGCTCGCCGACTTCGGCACTGGCGGGCCGGACCCCGTGGCGCCGTGGCCGGTCGATCTGCTGCTCCGCAACGACGGTCCGGGCGCCGACGGCGTGCCGCAGCTCACCGACATCGCGGCCGAGCGCGGGCTCGCGCGCCCGCGGAGCTCGATGGGCGGGCTGGTCGCCGACTTCGACGACGATGGCCGGCTCGATCTGTTCGTGACCGACTACGGCGCGAACAAGCTGTTCGTCCGCGACGCGGGCGGAAGCTACGTCGATCGCGCGGCCGCGCTCGGGGTGGCGGCGACGATGCGGGTCAATGCGGACTGCGGCCCGGACACTCGGTCCGAGGATTGCCTCCTGCTCTCGTGGGGCGCGGCGCTCGGCGACTTCGATCTCGACGGCCACGACGAGCTCGTGGTCGTCAACGGCGACACCGGGAACGGCCGCATGCCGCCGGTGGTGGTCCACACGCGTGGCGCCGAGCTCGGTTATCACGAGCTGACACCCGAGATCCCGTGCATGGATGCGCGCAACCTCGTCGTGACCGACCTCGACGGTGACGGCGAC
The DNA here is from genome assembly GCA_046590445.1 of Kofleriaceae bacterium. Taxonomy (GTDB): domain Bacteria; phylum Myxococcota_A; class Polyangia; order Haliangiales; family Haliangiaceae; genus JABFXX01. Next base: position 1,554 of record JBKJUF010000300.1, on the reverse strand, counting down.
CAGGACGTCGTGATCGGGCACCAGGACGGCCCGCTCGAGATCTACGAGAACGGCGGCCGGCCCGCGTCGGGCACGTGGCAGCGCGTGGTGCTGCGCGGCGGGTCGAGTAACCGCGACGGCATCGGCGCGGTGGTGACGCTCCGGCTCGCGAGCGGCCGCACCGTGATGCGCGTCGTCGGCGCGGGTGGCGTCGTCCACACGGCGAGCCCCGCGGAGGCGGTGTTCGGGCTCGGCCGCGAGCGGGTCGCCGCGATCGCCGTGCGCTGGCCGTCGGGGCGGCTGACCGAGGTGACTGCACCGCCGGCCGGGACGATCGTGCTCGACGAGGGACCGTGACCCGAGATGGAGCAAAGCCAGCGGACGCTGGCGAGCGGGACCCAATCAGCGCGCCGGGACGAGCGTGCCGCGGGCGAGCTCGCCAGCGTACTCGATCGTCGTGAACAGCAGCTGATCGGCGAGCTCGCGGCGCGCGCGCACGGTGGTGACCGCCTCGGCGATCCGACCGGCGAACTCGTGCGCGGTCTCCTGGTGAAACCCGAGGACGACGAACACGTCGCGGGTCGGGTCCTTCTGCAACCGTGCGTGCGCCGCGTCGAACATCGCGGTCATCTCGGCGGCGGTCGCGTAGTCGGCGAACGCGGCGATCGGGATCTCGACGAGCGGCCTGCCGGAACCGGGCACGAGGAAGGGCTGGCTCGTGGTGTCGACCTCCGGCCAGATCTCGGCGATCCGCTTCGGCAGGACCTCGTCTTTGCGCTCGTCGAGCTGGCGGTGGTCGGTCGCCGATGAATCGACGCGATAGCCCTCGTCGCGGATCGCCTGCAGCACCTTCGGGGTGCCGAGGTAACCACCGGCGCGGAACGACTTCGACACCGTGCCCACCGGCTCGAGCAGCAGCCGGCTCGTCCGCAGCAGCGCGCGTAGCTCGGCGACGCTGTGGGCATCGAGGTCGACATCGAACCCGACATCGCCGTCGGGAAACTCGAGGAGCTTGTTGGTGCCGGTCAAGAACGACGGGGCCAGCTTCGGCTCGATCTGGCTCGCCTTCGCGAGCGAGCGCCAGGCGTGGAGGTGGACGGCGAGCTCGTCGCCCGCGTGCAGGGCCTGCCGGATCGACGCGGTCGCGGTGGTGTCGGGCGAATCCTTCGTGAAGTACGCGGCCGAGACGAAGTGGGTGACCGGTGCGGGTCCGAGGGTCTTGCGGAGCGTGTCGAGGGCGTCGAGCCCGTCATCGTCGAGCACCGCGCCCTCCCAGTCGATCGTGATCGCGACGACGATCCGGCCCTTCGCTGCGGCTGGCTTCGAGCCCGAGGACGAGCACGCCCCGACGAGAAGCCCGACGAGGAGCCCGGCGAGGAGCCAGCCGAGCAGACGGCCGACGACCGTGGGGGTGATCGCCCAGATTCGTGGGAGCATGAAATTGGTTCCAAGAAACTCTGATAAAAGGCTGACTCAACGTAATCTGGGGACAGTCAATGACGCAACGCCACAGCACCATCAGCGCCATCGTCGGTCTTGTCCTCGTCGCCGTTGGCTCGGCAGGGAACGCCGCCC